>NZ_SOFK01000043.1:0-110489 GCF_004402675.1 Cryobacterium sp. MDB2-A-1
CGAGGGCGCGGAGGGTCTGGCCGGGTCGGTGCCATCGGTTCATGCGGATGCTGTCGCCCGGCTCGCCGAGGCGCAGGCGGTTCTCGCAGACGCCCTGGCGGCGATCCCGGTGGGGCTGCTCAGCGACACAGAAGCTGTCACGGCGCTGAGCACCGTGGAGGCGATCGGGCGGACAGTGGATGCGGCCCGGGTGAGCACGGCGACGGATGTGGACCGGAGGGCCCGGGTGCTCGGCCGGGAGGGCCTGGCGTGGAAAATGGGCTGCACGGGCCCGTGGGATGTACTCACCCGGGTGACGCGGGTGTCGGCCCGGGAAGTGAAGCGGCGCACGAAGCTCGGCGACGCGGTGTTGCCGCGGCCGTGTGGCGGCAGTGCCTGGTTGCCGCCCTTGTTCCCGACGGTTGGGGCGGCGCTGACGGCGGGGGAGATCGGGGTGGAGACGGCGGAGTTGATCGTGGCGGGGTTGCAGGTGATCAGTCACCGGGTGGCCCCGGATGACTTACTCACGGCGGAGCGGGCCCTGGTCGCGTCTGCGGCCGGGCTGATCACCCCGGAGACGGAGAACCTGGCGGGGGCGGGTGTCCCGGTGACGACGGATCTGATCCGGGGCATGGTCGCGCAGTGGCAGGCGGCCCTGGACCCCGACGGGATACTGCCCCAGGAGGACCTTTTCGAGGCGAAATCCAACATCGGCTTCGGCCAGTTGAAGAACGGCTTGTACCCCGTCAAGGGCGGGGTGACGCCGGAACTGTTCGGCGTGATGAACACCCTCTTCGACGCCTTCCTCAGCTTCCACGCCCGCCCGGCGTTCCCCACCGCCGAGGAACAGGCCCTGATGGATTCGGGGCAGATGATCCCCGGCGCCGAGACCGCGGGTACCGACGCCGACACGGGCCCGGATCTGGACGTGATCGAGGCGGAGCTGCGGGAGCGGCGCGCGGACACCCGCACGGGCGGGGAGAAACGCGCGGACATCCTCCGGGCGTTGTTCGAACACGCGGCCCGCGACGAGGACACGCCCAGCATGGGCGGGTCAGCCCCGACGGTGATGGTGCACGTGAACGCTGCGGACCTCGCCTCCGGGGTCGGGGTGGGGTGGATCGACGGCGTCGAGGCCCCCGTGTCTTTGAAGACGGTGCACCAGCGCATCTGCGACGGCGGCTTCCAAGGGGTCCTGTTCGGGGCGAACAACGAAGTCATCAAACTTGGTCCGGAGCGGCGCTATTTCAACCGGGCGCAACGCCGGGCCATCACCGCCCGCGACGGCGGCTGCATCATCCCCGGCTGCAAAGCCCCGGCGCACTGGGCCGAAGTACACCACGTGAAGCCCTGGGCGAAAGACGGGCCCACCACCGTCGACAACGGTGTCCTACTGTGCTGGTTCCATCACCACACGATCGATACCTCCGGGTGGGAGATCCGGATGGTGAAAGGCTCACCGCAAGTGCGGGCCCCTGGGTTGATCGATCCGCAACGACTCTGGCGGCCGCCGAACAGGCACCGCGCCCACCAGGTCCTCACCGGACCACCCAACCGCGACTGACCGGGGCTGCTGCTAGGCTGAACAGCGGTAACAGCCATCCTTTAACAACCGTCCGGTGAGGCGGGGAAGGAGGCCTTCGTTTTGTCACGCATTGTGCTCAACCAGGCTGAAATAACCCGGGCTTTGACTCGGATCTCCCACGAGATCCTGGAGTCCAACCGGGGACCGGACAATCTCGTCATCCTCGGCATCCCGACCAGGGGCGTTGCACTCGCCCGGCGGATCGCCGACATCATCGAGCGGATCGAACCCGCCGCGGCACCCGTGAGTTCGGGTTCCCTCGACGTGACGATGTACCGCGACGACCTCGCCCACACCCGCACCCGCACACCGTCCCGCACCCTCGTACCCGCGAGCATCGACGGCGCGACTGTGGTGCTCGTCGACGACGTGCTGTACTCCGGCCGCACCATCCGCGCGGCCCTTGACGCTCTCGGCGACCACGGCCGTCCCGCGATCGTGCGCCTCGCAGTCCTCGTCGACCGCGGCCACCGGGCGCTGCCGATCCGCGCGGACTTCGTCGGGAAGAACCTCCCGAGCTCGACGGAGGAACGCATCAACGTGCACCTCCTCGAGGTCGACGGCGACGAATTCGTGAGCATCGACGGGGGGAGCGCAGAATGAAGCACCTGCTCTCCACCAAGGACCTTAGTCGCGACGACGCCATCACGCTCCTCGACATCGCAGAAGACATGGCGGATGTCTCCACGCGCGAGGTGCGTAAGCTCCCGACACTCCGCGGCAAGACCGTGGTGAACCTCTTCTTCGAAGACAGCACCCGCACCCGGATCTCCTTCGAAGCCGCCGCGAAGCGCCTGAGCGCTGACGTGATCAACTTCAGCGCCAAGGGCTCGAGCGTCTCGAAGGGCGAAAGCCTCAAAGACACCGCCCAGACGCTCGCCGCGATCGGCGCAGACGGCGTCGTGATCCGGCATCCGGCATCCGGTGCCCCCCAGGTACTCGCGACGAGCGGCTGGATCGACGCCGGCATCATCAACGCCGGGGACGGCACCCACGAACACCCGACCCAGGCGCTCCTCGACGCGTTCACCATCCGCCGTCGCCTGCACAAAACAGCGTCGCGCGGCAAAGGCCTCGACGGCGTCACGGTGACCATCGTCGGCGACGTGCTGCACTCGCGGGTCGCGCGCTCCAACCTGTGGCTGCTGACGACGCTCGGAGCCGACGTCACGATGGTCGCGCCACCCACCCTGTTCCCGATGGACATGACCGGCTGGCCGGCGGCGGTGAGCTTCGATCTCGACGACGCGATCGACGCAGGGCCGGACGTGATCATGATGCTCAGGATCCAGCAGGAACGCATGAATGCGGCCTTCTTCCCCAACAGCCGCGAGTACTCGCGGCGCTGGGGACTCGACGATGAGCGCTTCGCCCGGCTCGCGCCGACTAGCATTGTCATGCACCCCGGCCCGATGAACCGCGGCCTGGAGATTTCCTCAGCCGCTGCAGATTCGGCCGCATCGACCGTGCTCGAGCAGGTCGCGAACGGTGTTTCGATACGTATGGCGGCACTGTACCTGCTCATGTCGGGCGACCGGGAGGAAAGCTAAATGAACAACACGGCCACCCGCTATCTGATCCGAAACGCGAGCCTCGCCGACGGCACCCGCACCGACCTGTTGCTCTTCGGCGGTCGCATCCAGGAAATCGGCACCGCGCTCTCACACGCCGGCGCGACGGTGATCGACGCCGACGGCCTCGTCGCCCTTCCCGGACTCGTCGACCTGCACACCCACTTGCGCGAACCCGGCTACGAGCAGAGCGAGACGATCCTCACCGGCAGCCAGGCCGCCGCGATCGGCGGCTTCACGAGCGTCTTCGCAATGGCCAACACCTCGCCGGTGCAGGACACCGCCGGCGTCGTCGAACAGGTACTCGCCCTCGGTGAACGGGCCGGGTACGTCACGGTCCAGCCGATCGGCGCCGTCACCCTCGGGCTCGCGGGGGAGCGGCTCGCCGAGCTCGGCGCCATGGCGACCAGCCGCGCCCGGGTCCGGGTCTTCTCCGACGACGGCTTCTGCGTCTCCGACCCGCTGCTGATGCGTCGCGCCCTCGAATACGTCAAGGCCTTCGACGGCGTCATCGCCCAGCACTCCCAGGAACCGCGCCTCACCGAGAAGGCCCAGATGAACGAGGGCGCACTCTCGAGCGAACTCGGCCTCGCCGGCTGGCCTGCCGTCGCCGAGGAATCCATCATCGCGCGCGACGTGCTGCTCGCCGAGCACGTCGGGAGCCGCCTGCACGTCTGCCACGTCTCGACAGCAGGCGCCGTCGACGTGATCCGCTGGGCCAAGGCGCGCGGCATCAACGTGACCGCGGAGGCCACCCCGCACCACCTGCTCCTCACCGAGGACCTGGTCCGCGGCTACGACGCCCGCTACAAGGTCAATCCGCCGCTGCGCCGCCGCGAAGACGTCGACGCCCTCCGCGCCGGCCTCGCCGACGGCACGATCGACATCGTCGCAACCGATCACGCCCCGCACCCCGTCGAGTCCAAGGACTGTGAATGGGATGCGGCCGCCAACGGGATGGTCGGACTCGAATCCGCGCTCTCGGTCGTGCAGGCATCCGTCGTCGACACCGGACTTCTCGACTGGCGGGACGTGTCCCGGGTGCTCTCGGCCACCCCGGCACGGATCGGGCGCCTCGCGAGCCAGGGCAGGCCGCTCGAGGTCGGCGCCCCCGCCAACGTCACCCTCTACGACCCGGCAGCGAGCCGGGAGTTCGGCAGGGACGACCTCGCCGGCAAGAGCACCAACTCGCCATACCTCGCGATGACCCTGCCCGGTCGGGTCGTCGCCGTCTTCCACCGCGGCACGGCGACCGTG
Source organism: Cryobacterium sp. MDB2-A-1 (assembly GCF_004402675.1). Lineage (NCBI taxonomy): Bacteria > Bacillati > Actinomycetota > Actinomycetes > Micrococcales > Microbacteriaceae > Cryobacterium > Cryobacterium sp. MDB2-A-1. Next base: position 4,393 of record NZ_SOFK01000043.1, read on the forward strand.
CTCGACGGGGTCCTCAGGGCCCCCGCTGAACTCGGCGGACGAGAGGAACCCCAGCATGGATAGCACCATCCCCGCCATCCTGATCGGTCTGGTCCTCGTCGCCGTGCTCGCGCTCATGCTCCGCAGCTGGCGTGCACGTACCCGCCGCGATGCCGCGCTGGCCGCGGGCTACCCGCTCCCAGGACCGGAATCGGCCGATGCCGTGCTCGCAACGGCCGAAGCGTTCTACGTCGCGACCACACGGGAAGGCCGACAGCTCGAACGCCTGAACATCCGCGGCCTCGGCTTTCGGGCCCGCGCCCTGGTCACCGTGACCGGGACCGGCGTTCTGCTCGATCTCGTCGGCGAGAACCCGGTCTTCATCCCGATGGCGGCCGTCACCGGACTCGAGGACGCCACCTGGACCATCGACCGCGCCGTCGAGACCGGCGGTCTGCTCCTGCTCCGCTGGCGCCTCCAGCCGCAAGCGGATGCCGCAGGCCAGGTCGTCGACAGCTACTTCCGCATCCTTGACCCCACCGACCGCGCCCGCGTGAGCGCGTCGATCCGAACCGAAGCGGCGGGTGCCCTGCACCCGGACGCGCACGACGAAAGCGAGGCGTAGCGTGAGCGACACCGAGGCCCAGGCGGCACCCGACGAGACGACACCGACGACACCGGAGACACCCACCACGCCGACCACGGCTCCCGCCGTGCTCGTCCTGGAGGACGGCAGGCGCTTCGTCGGCCACGCATACGGCAGCCGAGGACAGACCCTCGGCGAGATCGTCTTTGCGACCGGAATGACCGGCTACCAGGAGACCCTGACCGACCCGTCGTACGCCGGCCAGATCGTCCTGATGACCGCCCCGCACATCGGCAACACCGGGGCCAACGACGAGGACATGGAATCCTCCCGGATCTGGGTCGCCGGGTTCATCGTGCGCGAACCGGCCAGGATCGCCTCGAACTTCCGCTCGACGCGCACCCTCGACGAGGACCTCACGAACAACGAGGTCGTCGGGATCAGCGGCATCGACACCCGGGCGATCACCCGGCACATCCGCTCGGCCGGCGCCATGAAGAGCGGCATCTTCTCCGGGCCCGCCTTCGACCTGTCGGCAGGCGAGCAGCTCGAACTCGTCCGCGGCGGCGCCCCCATGCGCGGCCGCAACCTGTCAGACCAGGTGTCGACGGTCGAACCGTTCCAGATTCCGGCGAAGGGCGAACGGATCGGCTCCGTCGCGGTGCTCGACCTCGGCGTCAAGACGTCGACGCTGAACTACCTCGCCGAACGCGGCTTCGAAGTGCTCGTGCTGCCCCAGTCGGTCACGGCGGAGCACGTGCTCTCGCTCAATCCGACCGCGCTTTTCTTCTCCAACGGACCCGGTGATCCTGCGGCGTCCGATGCTCACGTCACCCTGCTGCAGGAGGTCCTCCGCGCCGGCGTGCCGTACTTCGGCATCTGCTTCGGCAACCAGCTCCTCGGCAGGGCGCTCGGCTTCCGCACCTACAAGCTCCCCTTCGGCCACCGCGGCATCAACCAGCCCGTGCTCGACAAGACCACCGGCCGCGTCGAGATCACGTCGCAGAACCACGGCTTCGCCGTGGACATGCCGATCGAAGGCGTCAGCGACTCCCGCACCGGCTTCGGCCGCGTCGAGGTCAGCCACTACAGCCTGAACGACCAGGTCGTCGAGGGCATCCGCTGCCTCGACATCCCCGCGTTCTCCGTGCAGTACCACCCCGAGTCTGCGGCAGGCCCGCACGACGCCAACTACCTCTTTGATCGGTTCAGGGACATGGTGACCGCCCACACGGCGGCCACCGGAGCAGGAGACGCCAAGTAATGCCCAAGCGCGACGATATCAACAGCGTCCTGGTCATCGGAAGCGGGCCGATCGTCATCGGCCAGGCCTGCGAATTCGACTACTCAGGAACCCAGGCCTGCCGCGTGCTGCGCGCAGAGGGCGTCAGGGTCATCCTGGTCAATTCGAACCCGGCCACGATCATGACGGACCCCGACTTCGCGGATGCGACCTACATCGAGCCGATCACTCCGGAGATCCTCGAGACGATCATCGCGAAGGAACGCCCCGACGCCATCCTGCCGACCCTCGGCGGCCAGACCGCGCTCAACGCGGCCATCCAGTTGCACGAGCGCGGCATCCTCGAGAAGTACGACGTCGAACTGATCGGAGCGTCCTTCGAGGCCATCCAGAAGGGCGAAGACCGCCAGATCTTCAAGCAGCTCGTGCTCGACGCCGGCGCAGACGTCGCCCGCTCGCACATCGCGCACACCGTCGATGAGGCCATCGGCTTCGCCGAAGACCTCGGCTATCCGCTCGTGGTGCGCCCCTCCTTCACGATGGGCGGCCTCGGCTCCGGATTCGCGTACACCGAAGAGGAACTGCGCCGCATCGTCGGCGACGGCCTGCACCAGAGCCCGACCACCGAGGTCCTCCTCGAGGAATCCATCCTCGGCTGGAAGGAATACGAACTCGAGATGATGCGCGACACGGCCGACAACACGGTCGTCGTCTGTTCGATCGAGAACGTCGACCCGGTCGGCGTGCACACCGGTGACTCGATCACCGTCGCCCCCGCGCTCACCCTCACGGACCGCGAGTACCAGAAGCTCCGCGACATCGGCATCGACATCATCCGCGCCGTCGGCGTCGACACCGGCGGCTGCAACATCCAGTTCGCGATCGACCCGGCCGACGGGCGCATCATCGTGATCGAGATGAACCCGCGCGTGTCGCGTTCGTCCGCCCTCGCGAGCAAGGCCACCGGCTTCCCGATCGCGAAGATCGCGGCGAAGCTCGCCCTCGGTTACCGCCTGGACGAGATCCCGAACGACATCACCCAGGTCACCCCGGCGAGCTTCGAACCGACCCTCGACTACGTCGTGGTCAAGGTCCCGCGCTTCGCGTTCGAGAAGTTCCCCGCCGCAGACCCGCGCCTCACCACGACCATGAAGTCCGTCGGCGAGGCCATGGCGATCGGCCGCACCTACGCATCCGCCCTGCAGAAGGCCTTGCGTTCGCTCGAGAAGCGCGGATCGTCCTTCCACTGGGGTGAGGAGACCCGCACGCTCGAGGAACTCCTCGAGGTTGCCTCGATCCCGACGGACGGCCGCATCGTCACCGTTCAGCAGGCCCTCCGCAAGGGCGCCACGATCGACCAGGTCTTCGAAGCCACCAAGATCGACCCGTGGTTCATCGACCAGATCGTCCTGATCAACGAGATCGCCGCAGACGTCGCCGCCGCCGAACGGCTCGACATGGACATCCTCCGTACCGCGAAGGACCACGGTTTCTCCGACGCCCAGATCGGCGAGCTCCGCGGCTTCGGCGAAGCAGATGTCCGCAAGGTCCGACACATCCTCGGCGTGCGCCCGGTCTACAAGACCGTCGACACCTGCGCGGGGGAGTTCCCGGCCCTGACCCCGTACCACTACTCGAGCTACGACGAGGAGACGGAGGTCGTCCCCAGCGACCGCCGCAAGGTCGTCATCCTCGGTTCAGGCCCGAACCGCATCGGCCAGGGCGTCGAGTTCGACTACTCGTGCGTGCACGCTTCGTTCGCCCTCTCCGAGGCCGGCTACGAGACCATCATGATCAACTGCAACCCCGAGACCGTCTCGACGGACTACGACACGAGCGACCGGCTCTACTTCGAGCCGCTCACCCTCGAGGACGTGCTCGAGGTCATCCACGCGGAGAGCCAGAGCGGCGAACTCGTCGGCGTCGTCGTGCAACTCGGCGGCCAGACGGCCCTCGGGCTCGCGAAGGGGCTCGAGGCGGAGGGAATCCCGATCCTCGGCACCTCGCCCACCGCGATCGACCTCGCGGAGGAGCGCGGCCTGTTCTCGAAGATCCTCGACGAGGCCGGCCTTCTCGCCCCCCGCAACGGCGTCGCCACCGACTTCACCGGTGCCGTCGTCGTCGCTGAGGAGATCGGCTACCCCGTCCTCGTCCGCCCGAGCTACGTGCTCGGCGGCCGCGGCATGGAGATCATCTACGATTCCCTGTCCCTCGCCGACTACTTCGAGCGGATGCAGGGCCAGGGCATCATCGGCCCGTCGCACCCCGTGCTCGTCGACCGGTTCCTGGACGACGCCATCGAGATCGACGTCGACGCGATCTACGACGGCACCGAGCTGTACATCGGCGGCGTCATGGAGCACATCGAGGAAGCCGGCATCCACTCCGGTGACTCGAGCTGCACCCTGCCACCCGTGACCCTCGGCCGTGCCGAGATCAACCGGGTCCGCGAGGCCACCCTCGGGATCGCGCAGGGCATCGGCGTGCGCGGCCTGCTCAACGTGCAGTTCGCCATCGGGGCCGGCGTGCTCTACGTGCTCGAGGCCAACCCGCGGGCCTCCCGCACGGTGCCCTTCGTCGCGAAGGCTCTCGGGATCACCCTCGCCAAGGCCGCCGCGCTCATCATGGTCGGAACCAGCATCGCCGAACTCAAGGCGAGTGGAAAGCTGCCGCTCATCGACGGCTCCCGCGTCCCGATGGAATCGCCGGTCGCCGTGAAGGAGGCCGTGCTTCCCTTCAACCGGTTCCGCACCCCGGAAGGCCACGTCGTCGATTCCGTGCTCGGCCCGGAGATGCGCTCGACCGGAGAGGTGATGGGCATCGACCGTGACTTCCCCCGCGCCTTCGCCAAGAGCCAGCTCGCCGCGTACGGTGGAATCCCGCTCAGCGGAACCGTGTTCGTCTCGGTCTCCGACCGCGACAAGCGTGCGATCATCCTGCCGATGCTGCGCCTGCAGCAGCTCGGCTACGAGATCGCCGCCACGGAGGGCACCGCGGAGGTGTTGCAGCGCAACGGAATCCGCGCGAGGGTCGTCACGAAGTTCAGCGAGAAGCACGATGAGGAAGACACGTCGATCGTCGAGCTGATCCGCCGCGAAGAGGTTCAGATCGTCATCAACACCCCCGGCGGTCGCACCGCCCGTGCCGACGGCTACGAGATCCGGGCGGCGGCCGTCGCCGCGGACCTGCCGCTGTTCACGACGATCGCGGAGCTCAGCGCTGCCGTCGCCTCCATCGACGCGATTCGAGGCGGGTTCGAGGTGACATCGCTCCAGGAATATGCACTCACGCGGGAAGCCGCCCTGTGATCGACTCCACGTTCGGCGACCGCGTCGAGGCCGCGTTCGGCCGGTGGGGCCAGCTCTGCGTGGGTATCGACCCCCACGCCTGGCTGTTATCGGACTGGAACCTGCCGGACACCGCTGACGGCGCCGAGACCTTCGGGCGTCTCGTCGTCGCCGCGTGCGCAGGCAGGGTCGGCCTCATCAAGCCCCAGCTCGCCTTCTACGAGCGTTTCGGGTCGCGGGGGTACCTCGCCTTCGAACGCGTGCTCGCGGATGCCCACGCAGCAGGACTGCTCGTGATCGCGGACGTGAAGCGCGGCGATCTCGGAACAAGCGTCGCTGCGTACGGTGAGGCCTGGCTCACCCCCGGTTCCCCGCTCGAAGTGGATGCGATCACCGTCAACGCGTACATGGGCGTCGGTTCGCTCGAGCCCGTCTTCGAACGGGCCGCCGCTGCGGGCAAGGGGCTCTTCGTGCTCTCGGCAACCTCGAATCCGGAGGCGAGCGCCATCCAGCGCGCCCGCGTCCCCGACGGCCCGCACGCCGGTGCCACAGTGGCCCGTGCCGTCTTCGACGACGTCGCCGAACGCAACGCGAGGGCGGGGGGAACGGGTCGGCTCGGCTCGATCGGCGTCGTGCTCGGTGCGACACTCGACCTCGCCGATTTCGGCCTCGACCTCTCGGTTGCACCCGTCGGAGGAGCCACCCCGATCCTCGCTCCCGGATTTGGTCACCAGGGTGCGCATGTCGCTGATCTGGGAAACCTCTTTGGGGGGTACGCTCATTCCGTAATAGTGAGTGAATCTCGTAGCGTGTTGTCAGCAGGCCCGGAACGAATCGGACAGGCGATCGCACGCCGAGTACTTGAAGCAGGAGCGGCCCGTGGCTGAGAATCGCCCTACCCCACCAGACGTCGATCGGGTTGCCGCATCGCGCGCAGCCGTGGCAGCGCGCCGAGCGCGCGCAGCGGTCAAGGCCGAGATCGCAGCAGGGAAGCGCACGCCGCTTGCCGTGCTCTCTGCCGCCATCGAGCATCCGGACGGCGTCGAAGGACGCCTGCGCGCGACGGAGTTCCTCGTCAGCATCCCGGCCATCGGTGTCACGAAGATGCGCCGGATCATGACCCAGCTCGAGATCTCGCCGTCCAAACGGCTCGGCGGCCTCGGCAAGCACCAGCGCGACCGCCTGCGCGAATTCCTCGCGAACCGGACCGTGTCCCGTCGTGGATCCACCGACGCACACCTCGTCGTGCTCGCCGGGCCGACGGCGGTCGGTAAGGGTGCCGTCGCCGGCTATATCCGCGAGAACTACCCCGATGTGCATCTTTCCGTGTCGGCGACGACCCGTGCCCCGCGGCCGGGCGAAGTCGAAGGAAAGAGCTACTTCTTCGTCTCCGACGCCGAATTCGACCGTATGGTCGCGTCGGGGGAGCTGCTCGAGTGGGCCGTCGTCCACAATGCCTTCCGCTACGGGACCCCTCGCGAGCCCGTGGAACAGGCACTCGCGAGCGGACACAGCGTCCTCCTCGAAATCGACCTTCAGGGCGCACGCTCCGTGCGCGCGGCCATGTCCGAAGCGCGAATGGTCTTCCTGCTTCCGCCGAGCTGGGATGAACTGGTCCGCCGCCTCATCGGCCGCGGCACCGAAAGCCCCGCGGAACAGGCACGCCGCCTGGAGACCGCGAAGCTCGAGCTGGCGGCCCAGGACGAGTTCGATTTCCGTGTGGTCAACCAGGAGGTCAATGTGGCGGCCCGGGAAGTCGTAGACTTGATGAATCTGCGTAAAGCACCCTCGCTGCTTTAACGCACTCCGACTTATCCGTCTACTCGCCGCAAACGCTCTGAAGGAGTGCCACCTTGGCCAACAAGCCCACCGGTATCATTGACCCGCCCATCGACGACCTGCTCACCAAGGTCGACTCCAAGTACGCGCTCGTGATCTTCGCGTCCAAGCGCGCTCGTCAGATCAACGACTACTACGCTGACCTGCACGAAGGCAGCCTCTTCGACAACGTCGGACCGCTCGTCGACTCGACCGTTGACGACAAGCCGCTCTCCGTCGCCCTCCGCGAAATCAACGAAGACAAGCTCGTTTCCCGACCGATCGTCGAGTAACACGAAGCAGACCAGAAGCACACCAGAAGCGCGCAGGATGTCGCAAGGACGCACGATCGTCGTCGGAATCACCGGCGGCATCGCCGCGTACAAAGCGGTCAACATCGTGCGCGCTTTTGTGCTGCTCGGGGACTCCGTCCACGTGGTGGCGACCCCAGCGGCCCTGCGCTTCGTCGGCAGGCCGACACTCGAGGCGATCTCCCGGAACCCGGTGCACACCGACCTCTACGAGGGCGTCGCCGAAGTACGCCACGTCGCGATCGGGCAGTCGGCGGACCTGATCGTGGTGGCCCCTGCGACGGCGAACACGATCGCCAAGCTCGCGGCCGGCCTCGCCGACGACCTGCTCGGCAATACGATCCTCGCGAGCACCGCGCCACTCGTGATCGCCCCGGCGATGCACACCGAGATGTGGAACAACCCGGCGACCGTGCACAACGTGCAGACCCTCCGGAACCGCGGCGTCATCGTCGTCGGCCCCGGCGTGGGACGCCTGACCGGATCGGATTCCGGTGCCGGCCGGATGGAAGAACCCGACGTCATCGTCGCTGCGGCCCTCGCCGCCCTGCACCCGGGAACCCCGGCCAGAGACCTCTCCGGCAGGCGCATCGTCATCACAGCCGGCGGCACCAGGGAACCCCTCGACCCCGTCCGCTTCCTCGGCAATCGATCGAGTGGCAAGCAGGGCGTCCGCCTCGCCGAAGCCGCCACCGCGCGGGGAGCGTCGGTCGTGCTCATCGCGGCGAACCTCGAGATCCCGGTACCCGCGGGCATCGAGACCCGCCTCGTCGGCACCGCACTCGAACTCCAGTCCGCCGTGACCGACGCGGCTGCGGGCGCGGACGCCGTCATCATGGCCGCAGCGGTCGCGGACTACCGCCCGGCCACGGTCCGCGGCGACAAGATCAAGAAAGACGACGAGGGGGACACCCTCACCCTCGAACTCGTCAGGAACCCGGACATCCTCGCGGGCCTCGCCGCGGCGAAGACCACCGGTCAGCTCGTGATCGGATTCGCGGCAGAGACGGAGGCGGACCCCGACCGGCTCCTCTCCCTCGGCCGCGAGAAGCTCGCGCGCAAGGGCTCCGACTACCTTGTTCTCAACAGGGTCGGCTGGACCGAAGGGTTCGCCGCGGAACGTAACGAGGTTCGGATCCTCGATTCTGCCGGAGTTATAGTGGCGGAGGCCGCGGGGACAAAAATGTCGGTGGCCGGACGCATCCTTGACGTTGTGGTCGCCGGACTCGGCTGATCCCCTCCATCCATACTTTTCTACCAACGACACAGAGACAGGCCAGATGAGCGATCTTCGCCTCTTCACTTCCGAATCCGTCACCGAAGGTCACCCGGACAAGATCTGCGACCAGATCTCCGACAGCATCCTCGACGCCCTCCTCACCGAGGACCCGAACAGCCGCGTCGCCGTCGAGACCCTGGTCACGACCGGCCTCGTCCACGTCGCCGGCGAAGTCTCGACGGAAGCGTACGTCGAGATCCCGTCGATCGTGCGCAAGTGCATCACCGACATCGGCTACGACTCCTCCGACGTCTGGTTCGACGGCCGCTCCTGCGGCGTTGAGATCTCCATCGGCGGCCAGTCTCCCGACATCGCCCAGGGCGTCGACGACGCCTTCGAGCACCGCGAACAGGCGAGTGCCGAAGACTACGACCGCCAGGGTGCCGGGGACCAGGGCATCATGTTCGGCTACGCCACCCGGGAGACCCCCGAGCTCATGCCGATCCCGATCTGGATCGCGCACCGCCTCGCCGAACGCCTCGCCGAAGTCCGCAAGTCCGGCGAACTCGACTACCTCCGCCCCGACGGCAAGACCCAGGTCACGATCGGCTACGACGGCATCATCCCGCGCACCGTCGAGACCGTCGTCCTGTCCACCCAGCACGCCCCTTCCGTCACGACGGAGCGTCTTCGCGCCGAGGTCGAAGAGCTCGTGATCCGCCCGGTGCTGTCCCGCGTCGAACTCGATTCCTCGAGCCTGACCATGCTGATCAACCCGACGGGCCGCTTCGAGATCGGTGGCCCCCAGGGCGACGCCGGACTCACCGGCCGCAAGATCATCATCGACACCTACGGCGGATCCAGCCGTCACGGCGGTGGCGCCTTCAGCGGCAAGGACCCGTCCAAGGTCGACCGCTCCGCCGCCTACGCGATGCGCTGGGTCGCCAAGAACGCCGTGGCAGCCGGGCTGGCCGAACGGCTCGAGATCCAGGTCGCATACGCGATCGGCAAAGCAGCGCCCGTCGGGCTCTACGTCGAGACCTTCGGAACAGGGGCACTGCCGGACAAGGAGATCACCGCGGCGATCCGCGAGGTCTTCGACCTGCGACCGGCCGCGATCATCCACCACCTCGACCTGCTCCGCCCGATCTACCAGAAGACGGCGACATACGGTCATTTCGGTCGCGAGCTCCCCGAGTTCACCTGGGAGAGGCTGGACCGCGTCGACGAGCTGAGAAGCGCCTCCGGGATCTGATCATGGGACGCACGGGCCTCGTGGCACGCGTCCTGATCGAGTCGACACTGCCCCAGCTCGACCATCTCTTCGATTACGGCATCCCGGACGACCTCGCCGCGGCCGCGCGGCCGGGAGTGCGGGTCCGGGTGCCCCTGCGCTCGGCCGGACGCGTCGCCGACGGCTACCTGATCGAGGTCCTCGATGCCGGGGGAGCCGTCCTCGCGACCCTGAACGCACCGGTGTCCGGCATCGAGCCCCCGAAGGACGCCGCCGCCGACTTCCATGGCGCCCTGAGCCCGGTCGAGGCCATCGTGTCCGCTGCCCCTGTGCTCACGGCGGAGGTCTGGCGGCTCGCACGTCGCGTCGCCGACCGCGCGGCCGGCAACGCGAGCGACGTGCTCCGGCTCGCGATCCCCCCTCGCGCTGTGCGGGTCGAGAAGGCCTGGCTCGCCGCGCAGGACGAAGCCGCGCAGGACGAAGCCGCGCAGGACGAAGCCGAACCTGCTCCGGAAGCCGAACCGGCGGCATCCGCCGGTTTCGCTGACTACCCGGCCGGTCTGCTCGACGCGGCCCTGGCCGAGCAGAGGCGCCTCAGCGTGGCCGCCGTACCCGCCCTCGTCGCCCTGCCGGACGGGCGCACCGTCGGCCACTGGGCCACCACGATGGCCGAACTCGCCACGGCAACCGTTCGGAGCGGGCGAAGCGCCATCCTCTGCGTTCCCGACTACCGCGACCAGGACCAGCTCCAGGCCGCCCTCGATGCCTGCGCGCCCGCGGGAACCGTGAGCAGGGTCGATGCCCGCCAGCCCAACCCCGAGCGCTACCGCGCCTTCCTCGCCTGCCTGGAACCCACCCCGCGGATCATCCTCGGCAACCGGTCTGCGGTCTACGCGCCGGCGCACAACCTCGGGGCGATCCTGCTCTGGGACGACGGGGACCCCCTGCACTCCGAACCGCTCAGCCCCTACGTCCATGCCCGCGACGCAGCACTGGTCCGCCAGGCCCTGAGCGGGTGCGCACTGATGTTCTTCGGGCACACCCGCAGCGTGCCCGTGCAGCGGCTCCTCGAACTGGGCTTTCTCGGCGAGGCGCACCCCCTGAGCCCTCGGCATCCCCGGGTGATCCCTACTGAATTCCAGCTCAGTCCCGACCGCCAGGAGCGGACCAACCGGATCCCCTCCGCCGCCTGGCAGGTGGCCAGGGCCGCCCTCGCTGACGGACCCGTCCTCGTCCAGGTCGCGAGCCCCGGGTACGCGCCGACCCTCGCCTGCCAGACCTGCAAGAAATCGGCCCGCTGCACGCACTGCCAGGGACCGCTCGCCCTCGCGAGCGCGAACGCCGTGCCGTCCTGCCGTTGGTGCGGCAAGCTTGCGGCAGGCTGGAGCTGCCTGCACTGTGAGGGCAGGTCCCTGCGGGTGGTGTCCCTCGGAACCGGGCGCACCGCCGAGGAACTGGGCCGCGCCTTTCCCGGCGCGCTGGTCCTCGTCGCCGACGGCGAGCATCCGCTGCAGCAGATCGGGGCCGCCCCTGCCCTCGTCGTCGCGACGCGCGGTGCCGAGCCGATCCCCGAAGGCGGCTACCGGGCGATCCTCCTGCTCGACGGTGAGAAGATGCTCGCCCGCGAGTCCCTCGGCGTCGCAGAGGACTGCCTGCGCTGGTGGAGCAACGCAGCAGCCCTCGCCGCCCCCGGCGCGTCCGTCATGCTCGCCGGCGTCGGCGGGGCACTCGCGACGGCGCTCAACGCGTGGCAGCCCGGTGCCTTCGCAGCGGCAGAACTCGCTGACCGCAGGCAGCTGCGCTTCCCGCCCGCCGTGCGCGTCGCCTCTGTGACGGGGACCGCCGCCGATGTCGCAGCGGCGGTCGAGGATCTCACGGACGTTCCCGGCCTCGATGTGCTCGGTCCTGTCACAACCGTCGACCCCCTCGTCCGGGCCGTCGTGCGGTTCAACTACGTCGACGGCGACGACGTGGCGAGGCTCGTGAAGGCTGCGATTGTGCGCAATGCAGCGCGCCGCCGACGGGCCAAGGGCGCCGCCTTCCGCCCGGCACCTACACTCAAAGTACGATTCGACGACCCGGAGCTGCTCTAAATGAAACTCGTATTCGCGGGCACGCCCCAGGTGGCGGTGCCCAGTCTCCAGGCCCTTGCCGACTCGCCGCACTCCATCGCGGCGGTCATCACCCGGGCGGATGCCCCCCTCGGCCGGAAGCGCGTGCTCACCCCGTCACCCCTCGCGCAGGCCGCTGCCGGGCTCGGACTTCCGCTGCTCAAGACCAATCGCCTCGACGCTGCGGCGACGGAACGAATCGAAGCCATCGAACCCGACCTCGGCGTCATCGTCGCATACGGCGGGCTCGTGCGGGAACCCCTGCTCTCCGTTCCCCGCCTCGGCTGGATCAATCTGCACTTCTCCCTGCTGCCGCGCTGGCGCGGGGCAGCGCCCGTGCAGCGCGCCATCATGGCCGGAGACGAACGGACGGGAGCCGCGGTCTTCCAGCTCGTCGCCGAGCTCGACGCCGGCGCCGTGTTCGCGAGCTTCTCCGAACCGATCTCCCGGCACGCGACCGCCGGCGGGCTCCTCGAGTCCCTGAGTCACAGCGGTGCCGTGCTGCTCAGGAACGTCGTCGACCAGCTCGAGGCCGGCACGATCGAGGCGGTGCCCCAGGTGGGCGAGCCGACCACGGCCGCCAAGCTCGGCCTCGCCGACGCCAGGATCGACTGGGCCGCATCCGCTGAGGTCGTCTACAACCGGGTGCGCGGCGTGACGCCGGAACCCGGAGCCTTCACCATGCTCGGCGAAGCGCGCCTCAAGGTCCTCGACCTCGCGCCGACCCACGGCGCCCAGCCGCTTCCGGCGGGCGTGATTCGCGAATTCGACAAGAAAGTGCTGGTTGGAACCGGGACGGAGCCGCTAGAGCTCGTCACGGTGCAACCGGCTGGAAAGACACAGATGAAGGCAATCGACTGGTGGCGCGGCATGGCGGCGACGGACGTGGTCGCCTCATGAGCGTCCAACAGCACCAGGGCTTCGTTCAGCCCGCCCGCCGCGTCGCCTACGAGGTCATCGCGGCCGTCCGTGAGTCGGACGCCTACGCGAACCTGTTGCTGCCGACCCGTATCCAGCGGGCCGCCCTCAGCACGGCGGATGCCGCCCTCGCCACCGAACTGACCTACGGCACCCTGCGCATGCAGGGCTACTACGATCTCGTGATCGCGGAAGCGGCCGGCCGGCCGGTCTCCGCGATCGACCCGGCCATTCTCGACGTACTGCGCCTCGGCGCCCACCAGCTGCTCGCGACGCGCGTCGCGACCCACGCCGCCGTCAACGAATCCGTCGAACTGGCCCGCCAGGTCGGCTCCCGTGCAGCGACGGGCTTCACCAACGGCGTGCTTCGCACCATCTCCCGCTCGACCCCGGAGGAGTGGCGCGAACGGGTCCTCGCCGGAGCAGGCTCCGCGGACGACCGGCTCGCCGCCGAACACTCGCACCCGGTGTGGGTCGTGCGCGCATTCAGGCAGTCGCTGCGCCTCGAAGGCCGTGAGGACGAACTCGAAGACCTGCTTATCGCCGATAACGCCGCCCCCCGGGTCAACATGGTCGCGCTGCCTGGCATCACGACAGCAGAGGAGACCGCCGGCCTCGGCCGACCCAACGAGTACTCCCCGGTCGGGTTCATGCTCGCGGGCGGAGACCCCGTTCACCTCGTCACCGACCACGACGGCCGCATCCGGGTGCAGGACGAGGGTTCGCAGCTCGCAGCACTCACCCTGAGCCGGGCCCGCCCCATCACGCCGGGAGAACGCTGGCTTGACCTCTGCGCCGGACCCGGCGGCAAGGCGGCCCTGCTCGCCGCAGAAGCGCGCGCGGGTGGCGCCGAACTCGTTGCAAACGAGCTCGTTCCGGCGAGGGCCACGCTCGTGCGCCGCGCCCTCTCCGCGGTCCCGGGCACCGTTCCGGTCTGGGAACTCGACGGGACCCGCATCGCCGTCAACCACTCCGAGGAATTCGACCGCATCCTGCTCGACGCACCGTGCACGGGTCTCGGTGCCCTGCGACGCCGGCCCGAGGCGCGCTGGCGCAAGCTTCCGCGCGACGTCGCCGAACTCTCCGACCTGCAGTCCGGCCTCATCGACGCGGCGCTCGGCGCACTGAAGCCCGGCGGCCTCCTCGCGTACGTCACGTGTTCCCCGCATATCGCGGAGAGCCGCGGCATTGTCGCCACGGCGCTGAAGAAGTGGGGAGACCGGGTGCGGGCCGTCGACACGGCCGCGGTCGTCCAGGGATTCAGCGGCACCCCGCTCGACCTGCCGGGCGACGGAACGAGCGTGCAGCTGTGGCCGCACCGCCACGGAACCGACGCGATGTTCATCACCCTGCTCGAGCGCACCGCTTAGCAATACTCGTGAGGTGTCGCATATCGACGTTCGCCGGGCGAATGAAGGTCGATGTGCGACACCTCACGGAGTGGGGTGGCATGCCTGCGGCGATAGGGTGAAGGCATGCCGATCAGGATCAGCCCCAGCATTCTCGCCGCAGACTTCGCGAACCTGGAACGCGACCTCGGTCGCATCCGCACCGCCGACCTCGTGCACGTCGACGTGATGGACAACCATTTCGTGCCGAACCTCACCTTCGGGCTCCCCGTCGCCGAGCGCATCATGCAGGTCTCTGCGCTGCCCGTCGACGCGCACCTCATGATCGAGGATCCGGAACGGTGGGCACCGAAATTCGCCGAGGCCGGAGCGTTCTCCGTGACCTTCCACGGTGAGGCGACGACCAACCCGGTCGCGCTTGCCCGCAAGCTCCGGGCAGCAGGCGCCCGCGCGGGCATCGCCCTGAAGCCGGGCACCGCCATCGAGCCGTACCTCGAGTTCCTCGCCGAATTCGACCAGGTCCTCGTGATGACCGTCGAGCCCGGTTTCGGCGGCCAGAGCTTCCTGCCGTCGACCATGCGCAAGCTCCGCACGGTGGCGGATGCCGTCAGGGCCAGTGGCAGGGACATCTGGCTGCAGGTCGACGGCGGCATCACGGAGGAGACCATCGTCGTGGCCGCAGAGGCGGGCGCGGATACCTTCGTCGCCGGCTCGAGCGTGTTCGGTTTCCCGGATCCCGAGGCCCGGATCGCTCTCCTGAGGACTGCTGCGACCGCGCACTCGCACGCGCACTAGTAACCTAGGGGAGTGAAAACATTCGACAACCTCTTCGCTGAACTGGGCGAAAAAGCACTCAACCGGCCGGAAGGCTCCGGAACCGTCCGTGAACTCGACGCGGGAGTGCATGCCATCGGCAAGAAGATCGTCGAAGAAGCTGCCGAAGTCTGGATGGCAGCGGAGTTCCAGAGCGACGAGGAAACCGCCGCAGAGATGAGCCAGCTGCTCTACCACGTGCAGGTCATGATGCTGGCGAAGGGGCTCACCCTCGCCGACGTCTACAAGCACCTCTGAACCGGCCGCCGCAGCGGCCGGCGCCGCCATCCCTACCCCGAGAACTGACCTGCTGAGAGTGTTGAGATGCTGAGAATTGCCGTGCCTAACAAGGGCTCCCTGTCCGAAACCGCGGCGCAGATGCTGCACGAGGCCGGGTACACCGGGCGTCGCGACCCGCGCGACCTCGTCGTGTCGGACCCGCGCAACGGCGTCGAGTTCTTCTACCTGCGTCCGCGGGACATCGCCACCTACGTCGGCAGCGGGGCGCTCGACGTCGGAATCACCGGCCGGGACCTTCTGCTTGATTCCGGCTCCCCGGCACGGGAGATCGCGAGCCTCGACTTCGGCGACTCGACCTTCCGCTTCGCGGGCCCCGCCGGACGCTTCGGCGAGCTGAGCGACCTCGAAGGGCTCCGCGTCGCGACGAGCTACCCCGGTCTCGTCGAAGCCTTCCTGGCCCGTCACTCCGTCACGGTCACCCTCGTGACCCTCGACGGCGCCGTCGAGTCCGCCGTCCAGCTGGGTGTCGCGGATGCTGTCGCCGACGTCGTCTCGACCGGAACGACCCTGCGCAAGGCCGGCCTCGAGATCTTCGGCCCCGTCATCCTCGAATCGACGGCGGTCCTGATCACCTCCGAGAACGAGAACGCCGGCATCCACACGCTCCTCCGCCGTCTGCAGGGCGTGCTCGTCGCCCGCCAGTACGTGCTGATGGACTACGACATCCCGCTCGTCAAACTCGACGCGGCCTGCCTGCTCGCCCCCGGAATCGAGTCACCCACGGTGTCGAGCCTGCACGACCCCGACTGGGTCGCCGTGCGCGTGATGGTCCCGCGTCACGACAGCAACCACATCATGGACGCCCTCTATGAGCTCGGCGCCCGGGCCATCCTGATCAGCGCCATCCACAACGCCCGCCTGTAGAACCCGATTGTGGGCAGAATAGCAACGGGCGGAACAACACTGGGCAGCAGAGCCCCGGAGGTGCAATCGTGAGTCTTGCCGTGCGGGTCATCCCGTGCCTCGACGTGGCCAACGGCCGGGTCGTCAAAGGCGTCAACTTCCAGAACCTCAGGGACGCGGGCGACCCGGTCGAACTGGCGCGACGGTACTACGAGCAGGGTGCAGACGAACTCACGTTCCTCGACGTCACCGCGACCGTCGACAACCGGGCGACGACGTACGACGTCGTGCGCGCCACAGCGGAGCAGGTCTTCATCCCGCTCACCGTCGGCGGCGGGATCCGGGGAGTCGAAGACGTCTCGCGGCTGCAGGCGAGCGGCGCTGACAAGGTCGGCGTCAATAGCGCCGCAATCCTCCGCCCTGCCCTGATCGGCGAGATCGCCGACCGCTTCGGTTCACAGGTGCTCGTGCTGTCCCTCGACGTGAAGCGCAGCGACCGCACGGAATCCGGGTTCGTCGTGACGACCCACGGCGGCCGCACAGAGACCGACCTCGACGCCCTCGCCTGGGCCAGGCTCGCGATCGAACTCGGAGCGGGGGAGCTGCTCGTCAACTCCATCGACGCGGACGGGACCAAGAATGGCTTCGACCTCGAGCTGATCGGCCTCATGCGCGAAATCAGCAGCGTACCCGTGATCGCCTCCGGCGGCGCTGGACGGGTCGAAGATTTTCCGCCCGCGATCCGGGCAGGCGCAGACGCCGTCCTCGCGGCATCCGTCTTTCACAACGGCGAACTCAGTATCGGAGACGTCAAACACGAACTCGCCAGGGAAGGACTCGTGGTGCGCTGATGACACCCCTGCAGACCATCGAGGATGCCCTCGGGTGCGCCGTCTTCAATGCGGACGGCCTCCTGCCCGCGGTGATCCAGCAGTGGGACACCCGCGAGGTGCTCATGCTGGGCTGGATGAACGAGGAAGCCCTCCGGCGGACCTTCTCAGAGGGCCGCGTGACATTCTGGTCACGTTCGCGCCAGGAATACTGGCGCAAGGGCGACACGTCCGGGCACGCTCAGTACGTGCGCGGCGCAGCGTTCGACTGCGACGCAGACACCCTGCTCGTCCAGGTCGACCAGGTCGGCGGGGCCTGCCACACCGGAACCCACACGTGCTTCGACGGGCGGGACATCGACGTCGCCCACGGCGCCAGGCCCGATGCGACAGACCCCGACGCGACAGACCCCGATGCGACAGACCCCGACGCGACAGACCCCGATGCGACAGACCCCGACGCGACAGACGGAGAACACGCATGACGACGGATTCCCAGACGAGTACGGCCGGCACGACGACGGCCGCGCAGTTCGACGCGCTGGTAGCAGGGCACCGCGTCATCCCCGTGATCCGCGAACTCTTCGCGGACGGGGAGACCCCCGTCGGCATCTACCGCAAACTCGCGGCCGGTCAACCGGGCAGCTTCCTGCTCGAGTCGGCGGAACAGGGCGGCATCTGGTCGCGGTTCTCCTTTGTCGGGGTGTCGTCGTTCGGCGTCCTGACCCAGCAGGGTTCGGAAACCCGGTGGATCCCCTACGGCGTCGACGCCGCACGCGTCCTCGGCCCGGCAGCGGCCCAGCCGCCGCTCGAGGCCCTCGCCACCCTGTACGCCCGCTGGCAGACGCCGCGGCTTCCCGGGCACCCGCCGTTGACCGGCGGTCTCGTCGGGTTCATCGGCTGGGAGGCCGTTCGTCAGCTGGAACGCCTGCCCAACCAGCCCACCGCAGACTATGACGTACCAGGCCAGGCCTTCAGTTTCGTGGCAGACCTCGTCGCGATCGACCACAAGTTCGGCACGGTCCAGCTGATCGCCAACGTCCTGAACGACGGGATCGACGCCGCGGACACGCTCTGGGCGACCGCCCAGGCCAGGCTCGATTCGATGCAGGCCAGGCTCGCCGTGCCTGCGGAGGCCTGGCTCGCCGAGGTCGACATGTCGGCCCCCGCGACGATGCGCGCCCGCACCACCCGCGACGACTTCCTGGCCTCCGTCGACACCGCCAAGCGGCACATCGTCGACGGGGACATCTTCCAGGTCGTCATCTCCCAGCGTTTCGACCAGGAGTGCACGGCCGACCCGATCGACGTCTACCGGGTGCTCCGCAGCCTCAACCCGAGCCCGTACATGTACCTGCTCGGCCTCGAGTCCGCGACAGGGGAACCGTACTGGATCGTCGGATCGTCCCCTGAGGCCCTCGTCAAGGTCCAGAACGGGCGCGTGTTCACCCACCCGATCGCCGGATCCAAGCCGCGCGGTACCACCCCGGAGCAGGACGCCGACTTCGAGACCGAGCTCGCCGGTGACCCCAAGGAAGGTGCGGAACACCTGATGCTCGTCGACCTCGCCAGGAACGACCTGCTCAAGGTCTGCGCACCCGGTTCCGTCGAGGTCACCGAGTTCAAACGCATCGAGCGATTCAGCCACATCATGCACCTCGTCTCGTCCGTCGAGGGCAACCTGCTGCAGGGGAAGACGGCCATCGACGTGTTCCGGGCGACCTTCCCGGCCGGAACCCTGTCCGGGGCGCCGAAGCCGCGGGCGCTCGAAATCATCGACGATCTCGAGCCCACCCAGCGCGGTGTCTACGGGGGAGTGGTCGGCTACTTCGGGTTCGCCGGGGACGCGGACCTGGCCATCGCCATCCGCACCGCCACGATCAGCAACGGTGTGGCCAGGGTGCAGGCCGGGGGAGGCCTCGTCGCAGACTCCGATCCCGCGAGCGAGTTCCAGGAATCGGTCAACAAGGCCGCGGCACCGCTGCGCGCCGTCGCGATCGCCAACGCCATGAAGCGGGTGCACTAGGTGAAGCGAACCGGTCGCACCCTCAAGCTCCGGCTGGTGCTCCTCGTCATCGCCGCGAGCGGACTCGCGCTCCTCGCCTGGAGCCAGGTCTGGATCGACGTGCGCGTCGTGCAGGGGTCATCGACCGTCGACCTGCCGATCAGCGGTTCGACCGCAGCGGGCGCGCTGAGCGCCCTCGCCCTCGCCGGGCTCGCCCTCGCCGGCGCACTCACGATCGCGGGCCCCGTGATCCGGGTCGTGCTCGGCGCCCTCGAGGTGCTTCTCGGCTTCTCGGTCTCCCTCGGTGCCGGCCTCGCCATCGGCAACCCCGCCGCAGCGAGCGCGGCCGCGATCACCAAAGCGACGGGCATCGCGGGTAACGCCTCGATCCAGGACGGCGTCACCGCGGCCGCCCTCACACCGTGGGCCTTCGCCGGTTTCGCGGCCGGTGTCATCATGGCCGCGGCCGGTGTCGGCATCCTCGTCACGAATCGCCGCTGGCCCGGCGCGACGAGTCGATACCAGGCCGTGCGCTTCGAGCCCGCGGACGGTGCACCCGGCGGCCAGCCGGCTGCTTCCGCCGGTGAAGACGCGCGAGAGGATGCCGTCATCACCTGGGACGGGCTCACGCGCGGCGATGATCCCACCGAAACGGCCGGTGACCGGTGATCGGCGCCGCCGCTAGACTTGAGCCGCACCAGGACCCACAATCCACGCGTCCGCAGATGACGCCCATGCGTACGCAGTTGACGCCCAGAAGGAGAACCATGAGCTTCGAGTCGGTAGACCCAGGCGAAGGCCACTCGATCGCGGCCTGGACGGCTGTCGTCGTCATGCTCGTCGCGATCACGATCGGCACCGTCGCCTTCTTCCTCGATGTGCCGTGGCTGGTGTGGGCCTCTGTCGTCCTCCTCGTCCTCGGCCCGATCGCCGGGTTCGTACTGAGCCGGCTGGGCTACGGCGTCGCCGACGCAGCGCCGCACGAAAGTCATTAGCCGAGTGCTGTCCGAACTCCTCGCCGGGGCACTGTCAGACGCCGCTGAACGGCGCCTCACCCGTCCGTTCGCCGCCGTCGAATCGGCGGCCCTCGATCGCGCCCCCGCCATCGACGCACTGCACGCCCTCGCACCGGCCGACAGGGTCAAGATCATCGCGGAAGTGAAGCGGGCGAGTCCTTCCCGGGGCACCCTCGCCGAGATCTCGGACCCTGCCGCCCTCGCCGTCTCCTATGAGTTCGGCGGGGCGAGCGCCATCAGCGTGCTCACAGAGGGACGCCGTTTCCTCGGGTCCCTCGCCGACCTCGAACAGGTGCGATCCGCCGTGTCCATCCCTGTCCTCCGCAAGGACTTCATCGGCGAGCCGTACCAGGTCCTCGAGGCCAGGGCCGCGGGCGCAGACCTCGTGCTCCTCATCGTCGCGGCACTCGACCAGGCCACCCTCGGGTCCCTCCAGGCCCTCGTCCGCGAACTCGGCATGACGGCCCTCGTCGAGACCCATAGCGCCGAAGAAGTCGACCGTGCGCTGGATATCGGTGCAAGCCTCGTCGGGGTCAACGCCCGCGACCTGTCGACGTTCCAGCTCGACCAGGAGCTCTTCGGCCGCCTCGCAGACCGGATCCCCTCCGGTGTCATCCGCGTCGCCGAATCAGCGGTCAAGACGGCCGCGGACGTCGCCCACTATCGTGCCGCCGGCGCCGACGTCGTCCTCGTCGGCGAAGCGCTCGTCACGAACGATCCCATCCTCACCCTTACCGAATTTCTGGCGGTCTAAATGTCCACGTCCCTTCGAACCGAGACAGGCCCGTACTTCGGCGACTTCGGAGGCCGGTTCGTCCCGGAGTCGCTCGTCGCAGCCCTCGACGAGCTCACGAACGAATATGCGCTGGCCAAGGTCGACCCGGCCTTCGCCGCTGAGCTGATGGAACTGCACAGGAGCTACACCGGCCGACCGTCGATCATCACGGAGGTGCCGCGGTTCGCCGCGCACGCCGGCGGCGCCCGGGTGATCCTCAAGCGCGAAGACCTCAACCACACCGGGTCACACAAGATCAACAACGCCCTCGGCCAGGCGCTTCTTACCAAGCGCATCGGCAAGACCCGGGTCATCGCCGAGACCGGCGCCGGCCAGCACGGCGTCGCGACCGCGACCGTCGCCGCGCTGTTCGGGCTCGAGTGCGTCGTCTACATGGGCGAGGTAGACACCGAACGGCAGGCCCTCAACGTCGCACGGATGCGCCTCCTCGGTGCAGAGGTCGTCTCCGTCCGCACCGGGTCGCGCACCCTGAAGGACGCGATCAACGACGCCATGCGCGACTGGGTCACGAACGTCGAGACGACCAACTACATCTTCGGCACCGTCGCAGGTCCGCACCCCTTCCCCGCGATGGTGCGCGACTTCCAGAAGATCATCGGAGAAGAGGCCCGCGCCCAGGTGCTTGAACTCACCGGGCGCCTCCCCGACGCCGTCACGGCGTGCGTCGGCGGCGGTTCCAACGCCATCGGAATCTTCGACGCCTTCCTGGACGATCCTGCTGTCGCCCTCTACGGGTACGAGGCAGGCGGAGAGGGCGTCGAGACCCCGCGCCATGCCGCGACCCTGACCAAGGGACGCCCGGGGATCCTGCACGGGGCGCGCAGCCTCATGCTGCAGGACGAGGACGGCCAGACGGTCGAGTCGCACTCCATCTCGGCCGGACTCGACTACCCGGGGGTCGGACCAGAGCACTCCTGGCTCTCGACCATCGGACGGGCGACGTACCTGCCCGTCACCGACGCCGCGGCGATGGACGCGTTCCGCCTCCTCAGCCGCACGGAGGGCATCATCCCGGCGATCGAGTCGGCCCATGCCCTCGCCGGAACCCTCGAGCTCGGCAAACGGCTCGGACCGGAGGCGACCATCCTGGTCAGCCTCAGCGGTCGCGGGGACAAGGACATGGAAACGGCGGGCCGATACTTCGACCTGCTCGACGAGGGTGCACAGCAGCTATGACCGCAACGACGAAGACCAGCACACCGATGACGCCCAACCGCACCAGCAGGGTCGAAGCCACGATCGCCCGGCGCAAGGCAGAGGGCGGCGGTGCCCTGATCGGCTACCTTCCCGTCGGTTTCCCCACCCTCGCTGAGAGCATCGAGGCCGCCGTCGCCCTCGCGGAGAACGGCGTCGACATCATCGAGCTCGGGTTGCCGTACTCCGACCCCGTGATGGACGGCCCCGTGATCCAGGCGGCCACCCAGCAGGCCCTCGCCAACGGTTTCCGGCTCCGCCACGGAATCGAAGCTGTCGCGGCGATCACCGCACGCGTCGACGCTCCGGTCCTCGTGATGACCTACTGGAACCCGATCCTGCAGTACGGGGTCGACCGCTTCGCCGACGACCTGCTCGCCGCGGGCGGCGCAGGCCTGATCACCCCAGACCTCATCCCCGACGACGCAGCAGACTGGTTCGCGGCGAGCGACCGCACCGGCCTCGACCGGGTCTTCCTCGCCGCGCCCTCGTCGTCAGACGAACGGCTCGCCCACGCGGTCGAGGTCAGCCGTGGTTTCGTGTACGCCGTCTCCACCATGGGCATCACCGGGGCGCGTTCCGACGTCGACTCCGCAGCCCGCGTCCTGGTCGACCGGCTGCGCCTCGCCGGTGCGACGAGCGCGTGCGTGGGCCTCGGAATCTCGACTCCGGAGCAGGTGCGCGAGATCCTCGGCTACGCGGACGGCGCCATCGTCGGTTCCGCGCTGGTCAAGGCGCTGTCCGACGGGGGAGTCCCGGCCCTCGGGGCCCTCGCCGCCCGGCTTGCAGCCGGGGCGACCGGGATCCGCGCCGCCGTTTAGGGTAAGTTGACCGAGGCGAGCTCCCACGCTTCCCCGCTACGAAAGGTAATACCCAGGTGTCTTTTCTGCTGAGCATTCCGAGCCCAGGCCCCGAGTGGAGCTACTTCGACCTCGGCATGTTCCGGGTCCACGCCTACGCGTTGTGCATCCTGGCCGGCATCATCGCGGCAACGGTCATGACGAGCAGGCGCCTCAGTAATCGCGGCGCCGAGCCGGGCGTCGTGCTCGACATCATCCTCTGGGCCGTCCCGCTCGGCATCGTCGGCGCCCGGGCGTACCACGTGCTCACCCACCCCTCCGACTACTTCTTCGCCGGTGCGAACCCCTGGGAAGTCTTCGCGATCTGGAACGGCGGAAACGCCATCTTCGGAGCGCTCATCGGCGGGGCCGTCGGCGCATACATCGGCTGCCGGATCTCCGGCGTGAAATTCTGGTCCTTCGCGGATGCCCTCGCCCCCGGAATGCTCATCGCGCAGGCGATGGGACGCCTCGGCAACTGGTTCAACACCGAACTCTTCGGCCTGCCGACGACCCTGCCCTGGGGACTCGAGGTGCCGTCGACCAATGCGGCCTTCCCGGTTGGGCTCCCCGCCGGCACCCTGTTCCACCCGACCTTCCTCTACGAGATGATCTGGAACACGATCGGTGTGATCCTGATCCTCCTCATCGAGCGCCGGATCACGCTCCGCTGGGGACGCGCCTTCGGCGTCTACCTGGTCTGGTACGGTCTCGGCCGCACCTTCTTCGAATCGATCCGCATCGACCCGAGCGAGATCTTCTTCGGCATCCGCACCAACGTCTGGGCCGCGATCATCGCCGTGGTCCTCGGCATCATCCTCATCGTGGTGCAGGGCCGCAGGCACCCCGGACTCGAAGTCAGCGTCTATCGCCCAGGTCGGGAATGGAAGCGCCCCGTCCCTGAGGTAGAATCTGAAGAGTTTGATACGGATTTCGAGGACCACGGTGATGAGGCCGTCGAACCCGCCGCATCGGGCGACGTTGCAGCCACAAGCACCAGCAACCCGCGCCTCCAGGCCTGAGACCGTACACCCGGCTCCCGCCTCCCTCCCGGTACGACGGGTCGGCGCGCAACTGTACGCAGATGATCTCCACCCCCGCGGGCCAGCGTCGTCCCCACTTGCCAGCTATCTCTGAGGACGGTCCCATGCCGCAGTCACCCCTCTTTTCCCGCTTCAGCACCGTTCCCCAGCCCCAGGGGCTGTACAACCCTGCCGACGAGCGGGACGCCTGCGGGCTCGCCATGGTCGCGACACTCCGCGGAACCGCCGGGCACGACATCATCACGATCGCACTCGACGCCCTCCGGAACCTCGAACACCGCGGCGCGGTCGGGTCAGACGCCGGAACCGGCGACGGCGCAGGCATCATCACCCAGATCCCGCACGACTTCCTGAGCCAGGTCGTCGAATTCGAGCTCCCCGCCGCCGGGCGGTACGCCGTCGGCAACGTGTTCCTCCCGACAGACCCGACCGAACGCAGCGCCGTCAAGCGCCAGATCGGCCGGATCGCCCAGGAGGAGTGCCTCGAGATCCTCGGCTGGCGCGAAGTCCCCGTGCGCCCCGACGAGGTCGGAAACCTGGCCAGGGCGGCCATGCCCGCGATCCAGCAGCTCTTCGTCCAGAGTTCGCGCACGGAGGACGACGGTGAACGCGTCGCGGACATCGCGCTCGACCGCCAGACCGTCCGGCTGCGGAAGCGCGCGGAGCGGGAACTCGAGACGTACTTCGCGTCGCTCTCCTGCCGCACCCTGGTCTACAAGGGCATGGTCACGACCCTCCAGCTCGAACCCTTCTACCCGGACCTCTCCGACCCGCGCTTCGTCTCGAAGCTCGCCCTCGTGCACTCCCGGTACTCGACCAACACCTTCCCGTCGTGGCCGCTCGCGCAGCCGTTCCGGATGATCGCGCACAACGGTGAGATCAACACCGTGCAGGGCAACCGCAACTGGATGCGCGCGCGCCAGTCCCAGCTCGAATCCTCCCTGCTCGGAGACCTCGCCCCGCTGCTGCCGATCGTCACCCCCGGCGGCAGCGACTCCGCGTCCTTCGACGAGGTCGTCGAGCTCCTGAGCCTCTCCGGCCGCTCCCTGCCGCACGCCGTCATGATGATGGTCCCTGAGGCCTGGGAGAACCAGACCGCGCTCGACGAGGAACGACGCGCGTTCTACGAGTACCACTCGATGCTGATGGAGCCGTGGGACGGTCCCGCGGCGATCGTCTTCACCGACGGTTCCCTCGTCGGCGCCACGCTCGACCGCAACGGGCTCCGCCCCGGCCGGTACCTGATCACCGACGACGGCCTCGTCGTGCTCGCGAGCGAGATCGGCGTGCTCGACATCGACCCCGCCCGCGTGGTCCGCAAGGGCCGGCTCCGCCCCGGCAAGATGTTCCTCGTCGACACCGTCGCGGGCCGGCTGATCGAGGACGACGAGATCAAGGCAGAACTCGCCGCGATGGAACCGTGGGGGGACTGGCTCGACGCCGGCCGGATCAACCTCAAGGATCTCCCTGAGCGCGAGCACATCGTGCACCCGCCGGCATCCGTCGTGCGCCGCCAGCGCACCTTCGGCTACACCGAAGAAGAAGTGCGCATCCTGCTCGCCCCGATGGCCCGCACCGGCGGGGAACCCCTCGGCGCCATGGGCAGCGACACGCCGATCGCCGTTCTGAGCGACCGGCCCCGGCTCATCTTCGACTACTTCACCCAGCAGTTCGCCCAGGTGACAAACCCGCCCCTCGACTCGATCCGGGAGGAGGTCGTGACCTCCCTCAAGCTCGGACTCGGGCCGGAGCGGAACCTCCTGTCCGTCGGACCGGAGCATGCGCGCCAGGTGGTCCTGGACTTCCCGGTCATCGACAACGACGAACTCGCCAAGATCCAGCACATCGACCCCGCCCCCGGCAGCCGGACGACCTCGACCATCCGGGGCCTGTACCGTTTCGACGATGGCCCGGACGCCCTGGCCAACCGCATCGACGCGATGTGCCTCGAAGTCGACGACGCCATCGAGGCCGGAGCCCGTTTCATCGTGCTCTCCGACCGCGATTCCAACAAGGATCTCGCGCCGATCCCGTCGCTCCTGATGATCGCCGCCGTGCACCACCACCTGATCCGCACGGAGAACCGGATGAAGGTCGGCATTGTCGTCGAGGCCGGTGACGTGCGCGAGGTGCACCACGTCGCGCTCCTGATCGGCTATGGCGCCTCAGCGGTCAACCCGTACCTCGCGATGGAAACCTGCGAGGACCTGGTCCGCAGCGGGTACATCACGAACGTCTCACCCGAGAAGGCCGTGCGCAACGTCATCAAGGCCCTGGGCAAGGGCGTGCTCAAGATCATGTCCAAGATGGGCATCTCGACGGTGTCGTCCTATGCGGGAGCCCAGACCTTCGAGGCCGTCGGCCTGAGCCAGGACTTTGTCGCCCAGTACTTCACCGGGACGACGAGCAAGCTCGGCGGCATCGGCATCGATGTCATCGCCGCGGAAAACGAAGCACGCCACGCCTCGGCCTACCCGGAAGATGCAGCGGTCACGGCGCACGAAAGACTCAGCACCGGCGGCGAGTACCAGTGGCGCCGCGACGGCTCCCCGCACCTGTTCAACCCGGAGACGATCTTCCGGCTCCAGCACGCGACCAGGACCGGCCGTTACGACATCTTCCGCGAGTACACCAAACTCGTCGACGACCAGGCCGAGAGCCTCATGACGCTCCGCGGCATGTTCACCTTCGACACGCACAAGCGGCACCCCGTGCCTCTCGACGAGGTCGAATCGGTCGCGTCGATCGTCGCGCGCTTCGCGACCGGTGCGATGAGCTACGGCTCGATCTCCCCGGAGGCCCACGAAACCCTTGCGATCGCCATGAACCGGATCGGCGGCAAGTCGAACACCGGGGAGGGCGGCGAGGACCTCGACCGGCTGATCGACCCGCAGCGCCGCAGCGCCGTCAAGCAGGTCGCCTCCGGGCGGTTCGGCGTGACGAGCATGTACCTGTCGCACGCCGACGACATCCAGATCAAACTCGCCCAGGGAGCCAAGCCCGGTGAGGGCGGCCAGCTGCCGCCGACCAAGGTGTATCCCTGGATCGCGCGCACCCGGCACGCCACGGCGGGCGTCGGTCTGATCTCGCCGCCGCCGCACCACGACATCTACTCGATCGAAGACCTCAAGCAGCTCATCTTCGACCTCAAACGGGCGAACCCGGATGCTCGCATCCACACGAAGCTCGTCAGCCAGTCCGGCATCGGCGCTGTCGCTGCCGGCGTCGCCAAGGCGTTGTCGGACGTGATCCTGGTCTCCGGCCATGACGGCGGCACCGGGGCGAGCCCGCTCAACTCGCTCAAGCACGCGGGGACGCCCTGGGAACTCGGACTAGCGGAAACCCAGCAGACCCTGATGCTCAATGGCCTGCGTGACCGCGTCGTCCTGCAGGTCGACGGCCAGCTCAAGACCGGCAGGGATGTCATCATCGGCGCGCTGCTCGGAGCGGAGGAGTTCGGCTTCGCGACCGCGCCCCTGATCGTCGAGGGCTGCGTCATGATGCGGGTCTGTCACCTCGACACCTGCCCTGTCGGCGTCGCCACCCAGAACCCCGAGCTGCGGAAGCGCTTCACGGGCAAGGCAGACCATGTCGTGAACTTCTTCGAGTTCATCGCCCAGGAGGTGCGCGAGTATCTCGCGGAGCTCGGCTTCCGCAGCCTCCAGGAGGCCGTCGGCCACCACGAGATCCTCGACGTCGACGGCGCACTCGAACACTGGAAGGCAGCGGGCCTCGACCTCGCGCCGATCCTCGACGGACCTGACTTCCCGGATTCCGAGCCGAGACAGTTCGGTCGACCCCAGGAACACGAACTCGACAAGCACTTCGACAACGAGCTCATCAGGCGCGCGGGAAGCGTGCTCGAGCACGGCGGCCGGGTCGAGATCGCCCTGCCGATCCGCAACACCGAACGGGCCGTCGGCACGATGCTCGGCCACGAGGTGACGATCCGGCACGGCGAGAACGGCCTTCCGGCCGGCTCGATCGACGTGACGCTGACCGGTTCGGCGGGACAGTCGTTCGGGGCCTTCCTGCCGGGCGGGATCACCCTCAGGCTGGAAGGCGACTCGAACGACTACGTCGGAAAGGGCCTCTCCGGCGGTCAGATCGTGGTCCGCCCCGACCGTTCGAGCATCTTCTCCGCCGAGGAGAACGTCATTGCCGGCAACGTGATCGGCTACGGCGCCACCCAGGGCAGCATGTTCATCCGCGGCATCGTCGGCGAACGGTTCCTGGTGCGCAACTCCGGAGCGACCGCGGTCGTCGAAGGCGTCGGGGACCACGCCCTCGAATACATGACGGGCGGGCTCGCCCTGATCCTCGGCCAGACCGGGCGCAATCTCGGTGCGGGCATGAGCGGCGGCACCGCATATGTCTACGGACTCCGCACGGAGGACGTCAACAGCCAGGCGCTCGAGTCCGGGGAACTCACTCTTCTCCCGCTCGGAAGCGCCGACAGGGAGATCGTCAGCGATCTCCTCGAACAACACCGGGACCAGACGGATTCCGTGCTCGCCGCGGCTCTCCTGTCGGATCTCGAAACAACCATGTCCACATTCGTCAAGGTTCTGCCGCGGGACTACGCCGCCGTCCTGGCGACCAGGCAGAACGCCGTCGCCGAGGGTCTCGACCCCGACGGCGACGTCGTCTGGAACCGCATCCTGGAGGTTACCAATGGCTGATCCGAAGGGATTCCTCACGACGAAGGCGCGCGAACTGCCGCCGCGTCGCCCGGTGTCCGTGCGCCTGATGGACTGGAAAGAGGTCTACGAACAGGGTGACGCCGCCGTTCTCAAACGGCAGGCAGGCCGCTGCATGGACTGCGGCGTTCCCTTCTGCCACCAGGGCTGCCCGCTCGGCAACCTGATTCCGGAGTGGAACGATCTCACCTGGCGGGAGGAAGGCAGGCAGGCCATCGAGCGCCTGCACTCCACGAACAACTTCCCTGAGTTCACCGGACGGCTGTGCCCGGCCCCGTGCGAGTCTGCGTGCGTCCTCGCGATCAGCCAGCCTGCCGTGACGATCAAGCAGGTCGAGGTCTCGATCATCGACCAGGCCTTCTCCAACGGCTGGGTGCAGCCGCAGCCGCCGGGGCGCCTGACCGGCAAGACGGTCGCCGTGGTCGGATCGGGGCCCGCCGGTCTCGCCGCGGCCCAGCAGCTCACCCGTGCAGGTCACACGGTCGCCGTGTTCGAACGCGACGACAGGATCGGCGGCCTGCTCCGCTACGGCATCCCCGACTTCAAGATGGAGAAGAAGCACCTCGACCTGCGCCTTGCGCAGATGACGGCGGAGGGAACCCGGTTCCGCGCCGGCGTGAACATCGGCGTCGACATCACCTGGGACGACCTCAGAGCCAGGTACGACGCCGTGGTCGTCGCGACCGGTGCGCTCGTACCCCGCGACCTGCCCGTCCCCGGCCGCGACCTCCCCGGCGTGCACTTCGCGATGGAATACCTCGTGCAGCAGAACCGCACGGGCGCTGGGGACACGGTCGACAGCCAGATCACCGCAGAGGGCAAGCATGTTGTCGTCCTCGGTGGTGGCGACACCGGCGCCGACTGCATCGGCACGGCGCACCGCCAGCTCGCGGCATCCGTCACGAACCTCGCGATCGGCAGGCAGCCCGGCACAGAACGGCCCGAACACCAGCCGTGGCCGATGTCCGCGACCCTGTTCGAGGTCTCGAGCGCCCACGAAGAGGGCGGCACCCGCGAATACCTCGCCTCGACGATCGAGTTCCTCTCCAACGAGGCCGGCGAGGTGCGCGCCATCCGCGTCGCTGAAACCGAGTACCTCGATGGCCGGCGCGTGCCCAAGGCGGGTACGGAACGTGAAATCCCCGCGGACCTCGTACTCCTCGCACTCGGATTCACCGGCCCGGAATCGGCGGAGCTCACCAGCCAGCTGCACGTGCCGCTCGATGGGCGGAGTAATGTCGTTCGAGACGGTAACTACCAAACCAGCCGTGAGGGCGTGTTCGTCGCCGGCGATGCCGGTCGCGGACAGTCCCTCATCGTCTGGGCGATCGCTGAAGGTCGTGCTGCTGCAGCCGCCGTCGATCGATTCCTCGAAGGTGAGACACAACTACCTGCTCCGGTCAAACCGACCGACCATGCCTTCGCCATCTAACGGTCCCTGTGAAGTGAGCGATTAGCCGGAGGACGCCACCAAGCGGCCTCCAGAACCACAGAACAAGAATGCGCCTACCCGGCGCGGAAAACGGAGCACTTTCAGAATGAGACGCGCCAAAATTGTCGCTACCCTCGGGCCGGCAGCCGCCAGTTACGATCAAATTCGAGCCCTGATCGACGCGGGTGTCGATGTCTGCCGGATGAACCTGAGCCATGGTGACTACACCGTGCACGAGGCCGTCTACGCGAACATCCGCAAGGCAGCGAATGATTCCGGTCGTGCGGTCGCCGTCCTGGTCGACCTGCAGGGCCCGAAGATCCGGCTCGGCAAGTTCGAGGGCGGCCCTTATGAACTGGCCGTCGGCGACATCTTTAAGATCACCACGGACGATGTCCTCGGCACGAGGGAACTCTCCGGCACGACGTACAAGGGCCTGCCCAACGACGTCAAGCCCGGCGACTTCCTGCTGATCGACGACGGCAAGGTCAAGGTCGAGGTCGTCGCGACAAACGGCATCGTCGTCACGACGCGCGTCATCGTCGCCGGCCCGGTCTCGAACAACAAGGGCATCAACCTGCCCGGTGTTGCCGTCAACGTTCCCGCACTGTCCGAGAAGGACGAAGCAGACCTGCGCTGGGGCCTCCGCCTCGGCACCGACCTGATCGCCCTCTCCTTCGTGCGCGACGCGGCAGACATCACCCGCGTGCACGAGATCATGGCAGAGGAGGGCCGCAAGGTCCCCGTCATCGCCAAGATCGAGAAGCCGCAGGCCGTCGAGCACCTTGAAGAGATCATCGACGCCTTCGACTCGATCATGGTCGCCCGTGGCGACCTCGGCGTCGAGCTCCCGCTCGAAGCCGTCCCGATCGTGCAGAAGCACGCCGTCGAGCTCGCCCGCCGGATGGCCAAGCCGGTCATCGTCGCGACGCAGATGCTCGAATCGATGATCCACAGCCCGGTCCCGACGCGTGCGGAAACGTCCGACGTCGCGAACGCCGTTCTCGACGGCGCGGACGCGGTCATGCTCAGCGGCGAGACAAGTGTCGGCGAATACCCCGTCGTCACGGTTCAGACCATGGCGCGGATCGTCGCATCCACCGAAGACCACGGCCTGGAGCGCATCGCGCCGCTCACGAACAAGCCGCGCACCCAGGGCGGGGCGATCACCCTCGCCGCGATCGAGGTCGCGGAATTCGTCGACGCGAAGTTCCTCTGCATCTTCACCGAATCCGGAGACTCCGCCCGCCGGATGTCCCGCCTGCGGTCGAAGATCCCGATGCTCGCCTTCACGCCTGAGCCCGGCATCCGCCGCCGCCTCGCGCTCACCTGGGGCGTGCAGACGTACCTCGTGGACCGGGTCACGCACACGGACTCCATGTTCGGCCAGGTCGACGACATCCTGCTCGGCCAGGGCCTGGCCCAGCTCGGTGACAAGGTCGTCGTCATCAGCGGTTCCCCTCCCGGAATCGCCGGCTCGACGAACGACATCCGGGTGCACCGCATCGGCGACGCCCACAACGAGGTTGCTCCGGCATACGTCAAGCAGTAGTCCCGTTGGAAGGAAAGCCCCGTCGACCGTTTCGGTCGGCGGGGCTTTTCCTGTGTCCCGGCGGGATCAGCCCGTCGTGCCCAGGAACGCGATGGCCGCGTCGCGGAAGGCGCGGGAGGTCGGGGCGTTGAAGTGGTTGCGGCCGGGGATCTCGAAGAACGATCCGGCAGGCGTGGCCTCCGCGAGGGCCCGCGAAGCCTCGAGGATTCGATCCTCGCTCCCGGTCGCGAACAGGAGCGGCTGGGACGGCGCGTTGTCTGGTCCGGGCTGGGGACCGTCGCGCATGCCCTCGACGAGCGCGACGAGCGCCTCGAGATCGTTGCCCGGCAACGCCTTGGCCATGGTGAGGTACGCGCCAGTGAGCCGGTCGCCCACCTCGGTGCCGTGTTCGATGTGCGCGCGGGCATCGGCGACCTGGAATCGCGTGAGCGGGTCACCGTCCGGAATGCCGCCGAGTATCGCGCGGGTCACGCGCCCCTCGAGCTCCCTCGCCGCCTGCCAGCCGACCCGTGCGCCCAGGGAGTAGCCCGCGTAGGCGACCTCGTCGAGCAGGTAGGCGTCGAGGACCTGTTGCACGTCGGCGACGAGCGTGTCCATCGTGTACGCGGAGGGGGAGTGCGGCTTGTCGCTCAGGCCGTGGCCACGCTGGTCGATCGCGATCACGTGGAAGCCCGCGCGCAGGAGGTCCCTCGTCCAGCCGGTGGCGTGCCAGTTCGCGACGGCGCTCGACGCGAAGCCGTGCACGGCGAGCACGGTCGGGTCCGACGGATCACCGAATTCGTAGGTCGCGAGGTTGACCCCGTCCGCGGAGTAGACGAAGCGGTGGGCGGGCGCTGTTCGAGTGTTCATCGTCCACTATTTGACCACGCCGGCGGCCGGGGCGAGCGCTGCGGGGAGCGGCCAGGTCTCTGGCCCGGGCCGCTACTGTAGACGGGTGAGCGAACTGACAGTGAGATCCGATGCCGTGCAGCACCCCGAATTCGCGGATGCCGTGCGCCCGGCCCGGTCGCAGGCCCTGCTCGACACGATGAAGGAACGGGTCGTCATCGCCGACGGCGCCATGGGGACGATGCTGCAGGAGCACAACCCCACCCTCGACGACTACCAGCAGCTCGAGGGCTGCAACGAGATCCTGAACGTGAGCCGTCCCGACATGATCGAGGCGATCCACGGCGCGTACCTCGATACCGGCATCGACGCCGTCGAAAGCAACACCTTCGGAGCCAACTGGTCGAACCTCTCCGACTACGACATCGAGGACCGTATCGAGGAACTCGCGAGGCGCGGAGCGGCGATCGCCAGGAAGAGCGTCGAGGACTACGAGTCCAGGGACGGCCGGGTGCGCTGGGTGCTCGGTTCGATGGGTCCGGGCACCAAGCTCCCGAGCCTCGGCCACACCACATACGCCCACCTCAAGGCGACCTTCGCCGAGCAGGCCGTCGGTCTCATTCGCGGCGGTGCCGACGCCTTCCTGATCGAGACCTCCCAGGACCTGCTCCAGACCAAGTCCGCGGTGAACGGCTGCAAGCAGGCCATCGCGGAGACCGGCATCCGCCTGCCGATCTTCGTCGAGGTGACCGTGGAGACCACAGGCACCATGTTGATGGGGAGTGAGATCGGGGCGGCGCTCACGGCGCTCGAACCCCTCGGCATCGACGCGATCGGCCTGAACTGCGCCACCGGTCCGACAGAGATGAGCGAACACCTGCGCCATCTCGCGCGCTACTCGCACGTTCCGGTGATGTGCATGCCGAACGCCGGCCTGCCGATGCTGACGGCGACGGGGGCGAGCTACCCGCTCACGCCGGACCAGCTCGCGACGGCGCACGAACAGTTCGTCAAGGAGTTCGGGCTGGGCCTCGTCGGCGGATGCTGCGGGACGACTCCCGCGCACATGCGCGCGGTCGTCGACCGCCTGCGCGGCGCCACCGTCAGTGCACGCACGATCGAAGAGGACTCCGGCGTGGCGAGCCTCTACCAGCACGTCAGCTTCGACCAGGACAGTGCCTTCCTCGCGATCGGGGAGCGCACGAACGCCAACGGCTCCCGGGCATTCCGCGACGCCATGCTCGAGGAACGCTGGGACGACTGCGTCGACATCGCCCGCGCCCAGGTCCGCGACGGCGCCCACCTGCTCGACGTCTGCATCGACTACGTCGGGCGGGACGGCGTCGCCGACATCCGCCAGGTCGTCTCCCGGCTCGCGAGCGCTTCGACCCTGCCGCTCGTCGTCGACTCCACAGAGCCCGCGGTGCTGCAGGCGGGCATGGAACTCATCGGCGGACGCCCGGTCGTGAACTCGGTCAACTTCGAGGACGGCGAGGGCCCCGCCAGTCGCTTCGGCCGGATCATGCCGCTCGTCAAGGAACACGGGGCCGCCGTGATCGCCCTCACCATCGACGAGGAGGGCCAGGCCCGCACCGCAGAGCACAAGGTGCGCATCGCGACGAGGCTCGTCGAGACCCTCGTGAACGCCTGGGGGATGCGGGTCGAAGACATCATCGTCGACGCCCTGACCTTCCCGATCGCCACGGGCCAGGAGGAGACCCGCAGGGACGGGATCGAGACGATCGAGGCGATCCGGCAGATCAAGGCGAAGTATCCCGGCATCCACACCACGCTCGGCGTCTCGAATGTGTCCTTCGGGCTGAACCCGGCGGCCAGGTCGGTGCTCAACTCCGTGTTCCTGCACGAGGCGACAGCGGCCGGGCTCGACTCCGCCATCGTCAACTCGGCCAAGATCGTTCCGCTCGCCTCGGTGCCGGACGACCGCCGTAAGGTGGCGCTCGACCTGGTCTGGGATCGCCGCGAGTACGACGTCGACGGCAACCTGACGTACGACCCACTGGCCGCGCTCCTCGACCTGTTCGCCGGTGTCGACTCCGCCGCACTGAAGGACGAGCGCGCGGCCGAGCTCGCGGCCCTGC
Source organism: Cryobacterium sp. MDB2-A-1 (assembly GCF_004402675.1). NCBI lineage: Bacteria > Bacillati > Actinomycetota > Actinomycetes > Micrococcales > Microbacteriaceae > Cryobacterium > Cryobacterium sp. MDB2-A-1. The sequence goes on from NZ_SOFK01000043.1 coordinate 38,738, forward strand.
CTGTCGGCGAGCGCCTCGAGCGACGCATCATCGACGGAGAGGCCAAGGGGCTCGAGGCCGACCTCGACCTCGCCCGCGCCGGAGGGATGAGCGCCATCGACATCGTCAACGTGCACCTGCTCGCCGGCATGCAGATCGTCGGCGCCCGGTTCGGCAGCGGAGAGATGCAGCTGCCGTTCGTGCTGCAGTCCGCCGAGGTGATGAAGGCCGCCGTCGCGCTCCTCGAGCCGCACATGGAGAAGTCGGAGGCAGCGGGCAAGGGCACGATGGTCCTCGCGACCGTGCGCGGCGACGTGCACGACATCGGCAAGAACCTCGTCGACATCATCCTGACCAACAACGGTTACGACGTCGTGAACATCGGGATCAAGAAGACGATCAACGAGATCATCGCGGCCGCGGAGGAGCACAACGCCGACGTGATCGGAATGAGCGGCCTGCTGGTCAAGTCCACGGTCGTGATGAAGGAGAACCTGCTCGAACTGAACAACCGGGGGCTCGCGAAGAAGTGGCCCGTGATCCTCGGCGGCGCGGCCCTCACCCGCGCCTACGTCGAGGAAGACCTCGCCGGACTGTTCGAGGGGCAGGTCCGGTACGCCAGGGACGCCTTCGAGGGCCTGAAGCTGATGGAGCCGCTCGTGGCCATCGCCCGCGGCGCAGACCCGGCATCCGTCGGCCTGCCACCGCTGAAACAACGCATTCACAAGCGCAGCCTGCTCACCGTCACCGAGCCGGACGCCATGCCGGTGCGCAGCGACGTGGCCGCAGACAACCCGGTGCCCGTTCCGCCGTTCTGGGGGACCAGGATCGTCAAGGGCGTCGCCCTCGCCGAATACTCGGCCTTCCTCGACGAGAGGGCGACCTTCATGGGCCAGTGGGGCCTCAAGCCCAGCCGCGCGGAAGACGGCGCCAGCTACCAGGAACTCGTCGACACCGAGGGCAGGCCGCGGCTGCGGTACTGGCTCGACCGGATCCTCGCGGAGGGCATGCTCGACGCCTCCGTCGCGTACGGCTACTTCCCCGCATACAGCGAGGGCAACGACCTCGTGGTGTTGCACCACGACGACGACCCGGACGGGCGCCTCGGCACGCCGGGCCTGCTCGCGCCCGACGGCGGTTCCGGCGGAGCGGTCGGCACCGAACGGTTGCGATTCTCCTTCCCGCGCCAGAGACGGGACCGGCACCTGTGCCTGGCCGACTTCGTCCGTCCGCGCGAGTCCGGGCAGGTCGACGTCGTCGCCCTCCAGCTCGTCACGGCCGGCGCCAACGTCGACAGCGTGACCGCGAAGCTCTTCGCTGCGAACAAGTACCGCGATTACCTGGAGCTGAACGGTCTCACCATGCAGCTGACCGAGTCCCTCGCCGAGTACTGGCACGCTCGCGTGCGCTCAGAGCTCGGTCTCGGCGCCGAGGACCCGGCCGACGTGGCCGGCATGTTCAAGCTCGAATACCGCGGCGCCCGTTTCTCACTCGGCTATCCGGCCTGCCCCGAGATGGAGGACCGCCGCAAGGTCGTCGAACTGCTCAGGCCCGAGCGGATGGGTGTCGTGCTGTCTGAGGAGCTGCAGCTTCATCCGGAGCAGTCGACGGATGCGTTCGTGTTCCATCACCCGGAAGCGAAGTACTTCTCGGTCTAGCGTCGCCCGGCGATGGCGCGCTCCTGGCGGCGGGCAGTTTCGCCCGGCGCAGGGCGGCGAGGGCCGCCGGGCCGACCAGGAAGATGCCGAGCACCGTCGTGACGGCGCGAACGGTGTCCCAGGTCAGCGTCGACGTGACGAGCGAGTAGAGGCCGAAGGAGGCCAGGTTCGTGCCCAGGGACGCTCCGGGGGAGTAGGAGATGCCGGTCCCCGTTCCAACGGCGAACGGCCAGAACCACAGGTTCATCACGAGCCCGAACAGGTAGGACGCGACGACGCCGTACCCTGCCAGGAGCGCGATCTCGAGGCGTGCCCTGGCACGCGGGCCGAGTCGCCCACCGGCGCGCAGGCGCGGCAGCAGGGCTGCACCCGCGCCGACCCAGCCGCAGGCGAACATCTGGAACGGGGTCCACGGCCCGAACCCGCCCCAGAGCACCGAAGACACGGCGATGGTCAGCAGCCCGAGCAGCAGCCCGAACCGGGCACCGTAGACCCGTCCGGCCAGGATGAGCAGGATGAACACGGCCTCGACACCGCCGACGCCCGTGCCCGCGATCCGGACCGCAGCTCCCACTGCCGCGAGCACCCCGAGCAGGGCCACCGTCTTCGCGGTGTACATCTCGCGGTCCACCACGAGGGCGAGCGCGACGATCACGGCGGGCACGAGGGCGAACGCGACGAACGGAACAGCGCCCTGCGCGTCCCGGGGAACGGCGGTCGCGAACAGCGGCCAGCCGAAACCCGCGGCGGCGAGCAGGCTGCCACCCCACAACACCGCGGATGTCCACCGCCCGCTGCGGCGCTTCACGGCGTCACCGGCTTGTCCCGGCCCGGAGTACCGACAGCTGAGGCTGCGCCCGACGCCCCGGCGCCGATGTACAGCTCGGCACTCAGGCACCCGGCCTCGAGGTGCAGGGTCCGGGTGGCGAAAGACCGGGAGAAGTCGTGGTCGTGCGTCGCGAACAGCACCGCGGATTCCCGGCTGGACGCGCGTTCCAGCGCCGTGCCCACGAGCGAACGGGCTGCGGCGTCGAGGCCTCGGGTCGGCTCATCGACGAGCAGCAGGGCAGGGGTGTCCGCGAGCTGGATCGCGATCGCGAGGCAGAGCCGCTGGCCCGCGGACAGGTCCCGCGGGTGACGCTCGAGGAGGGGAGCTGCTGCGGCGGAGTCGTGCCCCAGAAGCCGCGCGAACGTCCCGGCTGTGGAACCCGGTGCGAGGCCCGCGCGTGGTCCCGCTCGTCGCCGCGTCGACCGGTCACTGCGGCGGCATTCGTCCGCGACCGTCGTAGCGAAGAACAGGTCGTCGAAATTCTCCGGAACGAGCGCGACCGCCCGGCGCCGGTTCCTCCTGTGCATGGCCGAAACATCCTGCCCGGCGACGATCACGGTGCCACGGGTCGACGGCAGCGCGAGCGCGTTCAGGAGGCTGCTCTTGCCCGCCCCGTTCCGGCCCTCGAGGGCGACGATCTCGCCGGCTGCCAGCTCGAGTGACACCGCGTCGACGACGGTCCGGTCGCCGTGTCGAACCGTCAGCCCGCGGATGCAGGCGAGCGGCTTTCCGGCGAACGGCACCGCGGCGCGCAGCCCGGCCTCCGACTCCGATCCGGGACTCGGACGGTGCCCGGCCCGTGCGTTCCTGCTCGGGACGCTGCGATCGCCGACCCGGTTCGGCGGCTGATCACCCGGAGGCAGCATGCGCGCGCGGTGCCCGTCGAGCACGAGCCAGGCATCCGCGATCGTTTCGAACTCGCGGCTGTTGTGCTCGGCGACCACGACGCAGACTCCGGCCTCGTGGGCCAGCCGGTCGAGCACGCGGAGGACCCTGTCCCTCGCCTCGGTGTCGAGTTCGGCGAGTGGTTCGTCGACGAGCAGGAGCACCGGCCGGCAGATCAGGGCGCCACCGAGGGAGACGAGGGTGGCCTCCCCGGCGGAGAGCGCCGAGACGGGGCGACCCAGCAACGGCGTGATGCGGAGTTGCGCGGCCACCTCCCGCACACGCTGCTCCACGATCACCGCGGCGACGCCGCGCACGGTGAGGGCGAAACCAATCTCCTCCGCCACGGTCTCCGCGACGAAGGAAAGCCGCACATCCTGTGGCACCAGGCCGACGAAACCGGCGGTGTCGCGCGGGGGAGTCTCGGCCCTGTCGACGCCGCCGATCTCGATCCGGCCGTGCTGGCGGCCGCCGTGGAAGTGCTGGAACAGCCCGCTCATCGCCTGGAGCAGGCCGGACTTGCCCGAACCGGTCGGCCCGACGATGACCGTGAGGGTGCCGGGGGCGAGAGCGAGGTCGAGGTGCTCGAGGCGCCAGTCCCCGTCGAAATCGAGCGCGGCATCCGCCAGGACGACGGGCCGGTCACAGGCGCCGCCGACGGCCCCGACGGACGCGAACCCCCGCGCCTCCATCGATGCAGCGAGGGCGAGGGCGCGCTCGATGGTCTGCTCGAACACCGGGACGAGCAGGGCTGCCACGGTCCGCTCGCCCCGGAGGGCAGCGGCCAGGCGGACGCGCCTGACCGAGTCCAGGAGTGCGGGAAACGTGGCCCACGCGATCACAAGCGCGCGGGAGACCGTGCGCAGCGGCCCGCGCCTGGCGCCGCGGGCGAACAGGCGGCTCACGTCGACGAGCGCGTTGAGCACCCCGAACACGAGGATCACGGCCGCGACCGGGAGCGCGCTCAGCGCCGCGTTCCCGATGCCGCCGGTCGTGACAGGGCCGAACAGCACGACGTGACTGAACGGTCCGGCGAGGGGGACTCGCGGCAGGTCGAGCAGCACCAGCCCCGTGCCCCCGCCGCCGCCGAAGAGCACCCGGTATCCGATCCGAAGCACCACGAATCCGAGCGCGAAGAGCACGGCCGCGCGGAGGGGGGCCAGGCGAAAGCGGAACACCGGGGTCGGAGCCCTAGCTCCCGGGCGTCGGAGTCTCGGTACCGGTGGTGAACACGAGGCCGAGGGACTGGCCCGGCGTCACCTGGAGGCTCCCGAGGCCCTCCTGGGCGTACTCCCAGGCCGCGCCGGGGGATTGCTGGATCCACAGCGCCCAGTATGCGTATGCGGGCGCCATCGACTGGCACGATTCGACGAACGAGGCCTGGCCCGTGACCGTGACGGTCTCGTCGGCGGCAGGGCGCCCGTTCACGCGGCAGACGACCTGGTCGCCGTACTGGACGGTTCCCTCGGTCGCGACGGCCGCGGTCTTCATGACGGCGCTTGCAGCGATCGTGGTCGCCGTCCCGGTGTCCACACAGTCGGTGATCTTCGGTGCGGCGAGGGTTCCGAAATCGACGACAACCCTCACCCCGGAACAGGCCTCTGGCGAGGCGGACTCCGTGGCGGCGGCCGTTGCTGCGGCTCCGGGCGCGGCTGTCCCGCTGGGCGACGTGGACGGGCCGGTGGCGCAACCGCTGAGCGCCAGCGCTCCGAGCAGGGTGAGCGTAACGAGTACTGGCATCTTCATGCCCCCCAGAATACTGAGCGGCAGGCGGGAATCGGAATTCGTCAGACGCGCAGGGTCATCGTGGGTAGTGTTGGCCTGAGACGCTGAAGCCAGCAAACAACGGTATTGCCTGAATCAGGCACACGTCGTCCAGGAGAGACCATGACCACCCGGGGTGCCAGGCTCGTTCGCGGCTGGCTGACGGCTTCGATCGCTGTCTTCGTCGCAGCGTTCGCCCACGCCGCTGCCGGGGGGAACAGGCCAGGGGCGCTCGGAACCATGCTCGCCCTCGTCTTTTCCGGTCTGGTCTGCACCTTCCTCGCTGGAAAGTCGCTGTCCCTCTTCCGGATGTCTGCTTCGGTCCTGGTGAGCCAGTTCCTGTTCCATGTCCTGTTCGGGTTGGGCGGCGGCACCGGTGTCGCACTGACCGTGGTCGCCGGGTCGCACCACGGTTCGGTGACGGTCATACCCGACCCGCACGCGGCAATGGGTTCGATGGGCCTGACTTCCTCAGGGACGGCCGTCGCCGCGTCTGCCCAGATGGACGCGTGGATGTGGCTCGCCCACGTCGGCGCCGCGCTCGTCACGATCATCGCTCTGCGCCACGGTGAGGCGGCGTTCCGAATGCTCTCCGATCTGGTGGGCCTGCTGGCGTCGTACCTGAACACTGCCTGGCATCTCCACGATGGCCTCCTCATCGTCGTCCCGCATGGACCGGGCGACTGCGTTCCTCGAAACGGATCCGCAGCGTTGACCGACTTCGGTGTTCTGCGATCGAGCGTCTGGCGCAGGGGACCGCCGAGGGCTCTGCCGTCCTTCTGATCCATTTTCTGCGGTAACCGCTGCCGACTTTCCGGCACAGGTTCCGCAGCGTGCGTCCGATCACGCGGGCTCCGCCAAACCGGGATTTCCGGTCTGTCCGGCAGGCTCCGCAGGTGCACGTTCCACTCTCGTGATGAGGCAGAACATGATCCCCTTTCCGCGCGCCCGCTGGGCGATGACCGCACTCGCAGTGTTGACCCTGGTCTCCCTGTCCGTCGTGAGCGGGGCAGCTCCTGCTGCCATGGCCCACGATCAGGTGCTGTCGACCTCCCCGAATGCCGGGGAAAACCTGGACTCGGCGCCGAAGCAGGTCGCCATCGTCTTCTCGGACGACATCCTCAGCGTCGGAGCGATCATGCTCATCGTCGACCGGCAGGGTCGGAACTGGGCAGGCGGGACGCTGGCACTGGACCGCGCCACGGCGACCCAACCGCTCGCACCGGACCTCCCGGACGGCGCGTACGAGGTGCGGTGGCGCGTAGTGTCTGCCGACGGGCATCCCGTCGCCGGAACCTTTCCGTTCTCCGTCGGAACGGTCCCGGCCGGATCAGCCTCCGTCACGCCCGATCCGGCGACACCGGGAACGACGGATGCCGCAGCCGACCAGGCGCCGCCCGGCGCTCCCGGCGAGGGACTTCCCCTTCCGGTAATCGCTCTCCTCGGCGCCGGCGGCGGGATCGCGTTCTTCGCCGCCGTTCTGCTGCTCACGCGGTTCTGGACACGGCGACGCTCGGCCTGAAACTTCCACCTTGACCCCACACACCGTGCTTGGAGAACAACACATGACTCAGAAAATGACCACCCTCGCCAGCCTCGCCGTCGTGGCCGCACTGGCCCTTGCGGGCTGTGCAGGCACGTCGGCACCGGCTGCGACAACCGCAGCCGCAGCCGCGGCCGACAGTCTCAGCATCATCGACCCATGGCTAAAGGCCGCAGACTCCGGAATGTCGGCTGCGTTCGGCACACTGGAGAATGCGGGTGCCGTCGACGTGACCGTCGTGTCGGCGGAATCACCGGCATCCAGCATGCTGCAGCTGCACGAGACCGTATCCAACGCGGCCGGCGAGATGGTGATGCAGCAGAAACAGGGCGGCTTCATCGTTCCGGCCGGCGGCTCGTTGGAGTTGGCGCCCGGGGGCAGCCACATCATGCTGATGGGCCTCACCAACCCGATCAAGGCCGGTGATGAGGAGAGCTTCATTCTGACGCTGTCGGACGGCTCGACACTGTCCTGGACCGCGGTGGCCAAGGACTACACCGGCGCCAACGAGACATACACCGGTGAGATGAACATGGAGACCCCGAAAAAGTGACCGACAGCCCGGAGCCTGAACCGGCTCGCAGACTCAGCAGGCGGCACCTTCTCCTCGGGGGTGCCGCAGCGGGCATCGGCGCCGCGTCCGCCGTCGGCATTCAGCTTGCCGGTCAGGCTCGCGAGCCCACGATGTCGTCGTCAGACGCACCCGGTCCGGCGATGGAACTCAACGGCACGCTCACCGTGCCATTCCATGGAGTCCACCAGGCCGGAGTCGAAACGATTCCGCAAGGACACGCGACCTTCGTCGCGCTCACCCTGCATGACACGGTCGACCGGGATGCGCTGCGCAGGATGATGGTGATCCTGAGCGGCGATGCCGCACGCCTCACCCAGGGCCTGGCCGCGCTGGCCGACTCCGAACCGGAACTCGCCGTGGTTCCGGCCCGGCTGACGATCACCTTCGGCTTCGGCCCAGGGTTCGTCGCCCGGGCGGGCGGGGAAACGCCCACCTGGCTTCGGCCGCTACCGGCCTTCGGAGTCGACCGGCTCGAACCGGCGTGGGCCGATGGGGATCTGCTGCTCCAGATCGCCGCCGACGATCCGCTCACGGTCGCCCACGCCACCCGGATGCTCCTCAAGGACACGCGCAGCTTCGCGAGCGTGCACTGGGTGCAGCCCGGATTCCGTCGGGCGCCCGGTTCCGAGAAGCGGGGGACCACGATGCGCAACCTGTTCGGGCAACTCGACGGGACTGTCAACCCGGTGCCGGGGAGCGAGGACTACGAACACCTCGTCTGGCGCCCGGCCGACAATCCCGCCTGGCTCGCGGGCGGGACCGGATTCGTGCTTCGGCGCATCAGTATGGACCTCGACAAGTGGGACAAGCTCGACCGCGGCGGCCGTGAGTCGGCTGTCGGACGAACGCTCGCGAACGGCGCCCCACTGACCGGTGCCGCCGAGCGCGACGAGCCGGACTTCACCGCGACCACTCCGATCGGATTTCCGGTCATCGCGGAATACTCGCACCTGCGCCGAGCTCGCTCGGAGAACCGGGAGGAGCGCATCCTGCGCCGCGGCTACAACTACGACGACGCGCCGACCGGCGCGAGCGTTTCCAATTCCGGCCTCTTGTTCGTATCGTTCCAGGCGGATGTCGATGCCCAGTTCGTGCCCATCCAGCGACGGATCGACACTCTCGACCTGCTCAACCAGTGGATCACCCCGGTCGGGTCAGCCGTGTTCGCCATCCCCCCGGGCTGTCAGGACGGCGGGTACATCGGAGACACTCTGTTCTAGCGGATTCAGGTCGCGCGGTTCAGTTCTCGCGCCTCAGGTGTCGTGCTCAGAGCGCCGGCACCCGCTCTGCCGGCAGGGGAGACCCCGGCGGGGTGCCGTCGCCGAACGGACGCCCGCCCAGGGCCTCGCGACCAGACGGTTCGAGCCAGCCACGGGCATCCGGCCCCTTCGGGACGATGCCGCTCGGATTGATGTCGCTGTGGGTGACGTAGTAGTGCCGCTTGATCTGTTCGAAGTCGATCGTGTCGCCGAAACCCGGCGTCTGGAAGAGGTCCCTCGCGTATGCCCACAGGACAGGCATCTCGCTGAGCTTGTTGCGGTTGCACTTGAAGTGGCCGTGATACACGGCGTCGAACCGTGCGAGCGTCGTGAAGAGCCGGATGTCGGCCTCGGTGATCGTGTCGCCGACAAGGAAGCGCTGGGTCGCGAGGCGCTCCTCGAGCCAGTCCAGGCGGGCGAAGAGGGCGTCGTATGCCCGCTCGTAGGACTTCTGGCTGCCAGCGAAGCCGCACTTGTAGACGCCGTTGTTGACGTCGTGGAAGACCAGGTCGGCGACGTCGTCGATCTCGGCGCGATGCTCGACCGGATACAGATCGGGAGCACCCTCACGGTGATACTCCACCCATTCGGTTTCGAAGTCGATCGTGATCTGCGGGTAGTTGTTGGTGACGACCCGTCCGCTCGGAATGTCCACGATTGCGGGAACGGTGATGCCGCGCGGGTAATCCGGGAATCTCGCGAAATAGGCCTGCTGAAGCCTTTCAATGCCGAGCACCGGGTCAACGGCGCCGGGGTCGAGGTCGAAGGTCCAGCTGTTCCTGTCGTGCGTCGGTCCCGGCAGGCCCAGCGAGATGACCGCCTCCAGCCCGAGCAGGCGCCGGACAATCGCGGTCCGGTTCGCCCACGGGCACGCCCGCGTGGCCACGAGACGGTACCGGCCGGGCTCGACGGGCCAGCCGTCACGGGCGTCCCGGGTGATGCGGTCCTCGATGTAGTGGGTGTCGCGATCGAAGGGCTGTCCGGGTTCGATGTAGCTCGGCGTCAGGTCTGCGCCCTCGGGCTCTGGGGTGGTCATCCCTCAACGGTAGCGGCGGCGCGAGAATTTACCTCGCGGTAACGGAGTCGCGTCATCTTCGACGCAGTGCAGCGGCTACTCTCCGAGGAAGGCATTCAGAGGAGATACTGCATGATCGGTCGCGTTGACCCGTTTATCGGCACCGAGGTTACGGACCTTCCTCCCCAGACCGGCCTCGCGGCGACCTGGTGGTGGCCGAAGCCTCAGATCGGGAACACGCACCCTGGCGCTACCTACCCGCTCGGGATGGTATCGGCCTGTGCGTATTCGGGGGCCTATCCGACAGGGTACGGCCGGTACGACCTCTCTCTCGAGGGCATCCCGCCCCTCCTGCACGAGCGTCACCTCGCTTCGGGATTCGCGCACTTCCAGCAGTCCGGTACCGGCGCCATCCGCAAGTACTACAACTACTTCCGTGTCACGCCGATGATCGAACCGCTCGACGTGCTCGGCCGGACCTGGGAGCTGACCGACGAACAGGCCGAGCCGGGCTGGTATTCAGGAACCCTCGACTCCGGCATCACCGCGGAGCTCACCGTCGGGCCGAAGAGTGCGGTGCACCGGTATACCTTTCCCGCACATTCCAAGGCGCGGGTGGTCATCGACTTCTCGCACGGTGGCCTGTCGATTCCGTACGGCGCCACGATCCCGGTGCGGGCCCATCTCGAGTGCCTCGAGCCCGGAGTCGCCAGCGGCGAGATCGTGGTGGAGGGTGCCCCTCTTTCGGTGTACATCGAGTGCGACAACCCCCAGTGGCGTCAGATGCTCTGGTACGACAGACGCCTGATGCCCGGTGGTACCCGGCTCGACTTCGACCACATCCGGCCGACGACCTTGCGTCCGTTCGGCCTGATGTGGGCCGGTCCGAGCGAGGAGGGCCAGACGATCGAGCTGCGGATCGGATTCTCCCTGCGGGGCGTCGAGCAGGCCAAGCGCAACCTCGAGGCGGATTGCGGAACCGGACCGGCGCAGTTCACGCCTCGCCGCGAGCGGACCCAGAAGGTCTGGCGCAAAAAGCTCAAGGGCATCACGGTCAGGACGCCGTCTGCCGCTCGCCAGACGGTGTTCTCGACGGCGCTCTACCACGCCCTGATCAAGCCCTGCCTGGCCCCCTCTGAGAGCCCGTTCTGGCCGACGGACGGGCCGTTCGTCTTCGACATCAGCACGATGTGGGACATCTACCGCACCCAGCTTCCCCTGATCACTGCGCTGATGCCGGAACGAGCGGTCGAGCTCGCGAACGCGATGATCACCATCTCGGAGGAGGAGGGCAACTTCCCCATCGGGTACCGGATGGCCCGCGGAAGCGACCGTTTCTCACGGCAGGCGAGTGCTCTCGCCCACACCTTCCTCGCCGACCTGTGCCAGCTCGGCCTCCCCGGCATCGACTGGGACTGGGCCCTCGTGCACATGTCCGACGACCTGCGCCGCACCTACGGCGAGGAGTTCCTGGTCCACGGGGAGGCGCATCCGATCAGCCACACCCTCGACCTGGCATTCGGATACTGGTGCACCGCGAAGGTCGCCGGGCACGTCGGCGACAGGGCCCTCGTCGAGCAGTTCGTCGCCCTCGCTGAACGCTGGGTGAACGCGTACGACCCGGTCACCGGTCTCCTGAAGGACTCCACGTACTACGAGGGCACCCGGCACAACTACTCGTTCCGGCTGGTGCAGGACATGGATGCCCGCATCGCCCTGAGCGGAGGGGCCGAGCGGTTCATCGCCCAGCTCGACGAGTTCTTCGGCTACGGCGCCGAGCCGGTGAAGCAGCTCGTCCGGGGCTCCGGCCCGGAGGAAGTCGTCGCCGGCTACCGACTCGGCCGATTCGAGGGGCTCAACAACGAGCCCGACATGGAAGCGCCGTGGTCGTACCATTACGTGGGTCGGCCGGATCGCACGGCCGAGATCGTGCACAACATCGTGCATCAGCAGTTCGGCACCGGCCGGGGAGGGCTGCCAGGAAACGACGACTCCGGCGGGCTCAGTTCCTGGTTCGTCTGGGCGTCACTCGGGCTGTTCCCGGTGGCCGGCCAGAACATCTTCCTCGTCAACGCACCCTCCTTCGAGAAGTCGACGTTTTCTGTCGGTAAGCACTCGTTCACCATCCGTACTCGTGGATTCATTGAACCGACACCGGGCGGACCCGTACAGTATGTGCAGGCTATGGAATTCAACGGGGAACCGCTCGGGCGCACCTGGCTCAGTGGGAATGAATTCCACGCCGGTGGCGAACTCGTCGTGGAGTTGGGGCCTGAGCCGGGCAGCTGGGGAACGACGGACTTCCCACCCTCGACGCCATCATCCTTGTCACCATCACGAGCGTCACGATCCACGGGAGAGACACCATGAATTCTGTTGAGAACCGGCTTGTCATCGTGGTCCGGGCCGATCCGGTCATCTGCGGCCACTCCGTCGAAGCGCGTAATCTCGCTGAGACCGCGCTCGAGCGCGGCTTCGACGAGGTGCGCATCGTGACGTGGCCGATCGACAAGCTCCAGGCGTCCGGACTGCCGCTCAAACCGCTCGATTCCGTGCTGCCGTACAGTCCCGGGATCTTCGTCGACCGCCCCGCACCGGTCGGGGACTACAAGGTGCTCGACGGGCGCCACCTCGCCGGGGTCACCGGCCGGCTGATCGAGCTCTTCACCGATGGCGTGCCCACGGTCTGCCTCTCGCTCTACCTCACGCCGCATACGCTCGCGGTCTCCGACGCCGTGCGCGCTGCCTGGGGGACCGGGCTGCCCGTCAACGTGACCACGATCGCGGAAGCCGTGGGTTCGGACGTCACGAATGTCGTGCGCACCGCGGTCAACGAGGGACGATTCGGCGCCGCTGCGCACATCCTGTCGAGCTATCTCAGCCAGGATTACTGCGTCGCCGTGTCCGAGTACACCCGGCAGCTCATCATCACCGAGGCCGAACTCGTCGACCAGCACCACGGCACCCGCTACGCGGCCCAGTGCCGCGAACGGATCACGATCTCCTACCCGGCGATCGACGCAGACTCCTACCTGCACCTCGACGAGAGCGTGACGGACGACGTTCTCACCGCCCGCGGCCTCGAACGGGACGGGTACATCCTGTTCCTCTCCCGGCTCACCGCGGCGAAGGGCGTCGACGATCTCATCGCCGGTTACGCGATCAGCGCGGCCAGCCAGGACAAGATCCTCGTGATCGCAGGCCGCGGCCCGCAGTCCGAGGCACTCCGGGCCATCGCCGCGGCCTCGCCGCTCGCCGATCGCATCCGGTTCCTCGACGACGTCGGCGATGCGGAGAAGCCGTACCTGATGGCCGGATGCACCGCCTTCGTGCTTCCGAGCAAGCCGCGGCCTGAGTTCGTGGAGACGTTCGGCATCGCTCTGGCCGAAAAGATGCTGGCAGGCGGAGGTCCCGTGATCACCACCGTCACCGGCGGCATCGGCGAAGCGGTGGGCGACCACGCCCTGATCATCCCCGTCGAAGACCCGCAGGCGATTGCCGAGGCCATCGACCGCGCAATTCTCGAGACCACGGCGGAGGAGCGCAGGGACTGGGCTGACCGTGCGCGCGAGTATGCGATGCAGTTCGACCGGCGCAACGTCTTCGACCGGATGTTCGCCCCGCTGCGGGACACCGCCGAGGTCCCGCACCAGTAGGAGCGGATCGGGCGGTCGGACCCGCCGCGGGCGAGACGGTTGGTCTGAAACCGTGAAGTGTGAAGCGGTGAGGTCTGAAGCTGTGAGGTCTGAAACGCCGATGTCTGAACTGCCGGGTCCGAAACGTCCAGTTTCGAACACCGTTAGTACGGAACAAGGAGACTCGGCGGTCGGTGCCGCTGCCGTCCCCGCTACACCGCCGATCTTCCTCGCCGACTCAGTCGTCGTCCCGGAGGATCGGGCTTTTGCTGGTAAGGAGGATGGGTCCCTGTTCGGGGTCGAGTCCCGGGGGTGGTGTGAGCCAGTAGTGGCCCGTGTCGTCGCGTGTGATGCGCCAGTGTTCGTTGTGGAGTCTGAGGTGGTCGGCCCGGCAGAGCAGGATCCCGTCGGCCAGGTTGGTTGCGCCGGTGTCCTCTTTCCAGTGCTGGATGTGGTGGGTTTCGGTCCAGGAGGGTGGTCGGTCGCAGCCGGGCCACATGCAGCCGCCGTCGCGAAGGGCGAGGGCGTCGCGTTGGGCGGGGCTGAAGGTGCGTTGTTCGCGGCCGAGGTCGACGCCGCTGCCGTGGTCGTCGAAGGTGACGTCGAGGAGTCCGGTGTCGCACCGGTTCCGTTCTAGAGTCTCGGTGGAGACCGTAACCGCGGTTCCCTCGATCACGCCCGGCTGGAGCGCGGGTGCCTCGTCTCTGCGGCCTGCCTCGGCATCGGACGTGGGTCCGGTCACCGCGTCGGGAGTCGGCCAGCTCGGTTCAGTCCTGCCGGCTGCGGTCTCGATCGACGCGGTCCGGACCGGCGCGGTCCCGTGCGGTGCGACGCCGATGAGTGCGGTGCCGGTGGATGCGGTCCCCGTCGGTGTGGTGCTGGTCGGTGTGGTGCTCCTGGGGCGGATGGTGATCATGCGGACGGCGGGGCTTCGTCCTCCGGCGATGCGCTTGGGGTCGGCTTTGACGCCGAGTTTGGTCAGGGCGAGGAATGCGTCCGCGGTGAGTTGTTCAGTGGTGCGCGGGTCGTCCTGCACGCGCTTCGCCCACGCGGCCTGCTCCTTGTCGACGAAGCGGACCCCGCCCCGGCGGGGGCTGGTGATGGCGTCGTAGGTACTCATCAGGTATTCGCCGTCTTCGGGGGCGAACAGGCCGACCATGCGCACCTGCCCGGTGTGGAGCCGCCAGAACCGCAGGGACCGGTCGTCGTAGACGGCTTTCTCGCGGGCGGCGATGCCGGCCTTGTCGAGCACGTCCCGCACCCGGCGGGCCCGCTTGAACAACTGATCTGCGTTCAGGGTTCGTGCTTCGGTGAGGAGCCGGGCCAGGGCGGACGCGAGATTCTCCGGGGTGATAGCCCGGTCCAGATCGCCCAGGCCCTTACGGAGCGCGTCCGCCTTCTCGACGCTGAGCCAGCCCTCGGCGAGGGCGCGGCCGATCGGGGCGTGCCACGGTGGTACCGCTGCCGACGGAACCGGCTGGTCGACCGGCGGCAGATCTGGAGCGGCCCCGTCGAGGGGCGGGGTGCCGTCGAGCAGCTTCTGGGCCTCGGCGGCGTCGCGGGCGGCCTTCTCAGCGGCGTCGATCTCGGCCACCAGCCGGCCCACCCCGAGGAGCTTGACCGCATCGCCCTTGCTCGACCCGGAGATCGACTGCAGCAGGTCCTCCGGGGAGCGGAACCCCTTCCGGGCCGCAAGACCCTTCCCGCCGAGGTCGGGCCGGGACCTGCGGGCCAGGGTCGCTGCGAACCATGCTGCCTGGGTGTCGAGGGCCCGCCGGGCTTTCGCGATCAGTGCGTGTCCCTCGTGCAGCGCCTCGTCACTGAGCGTGTCGACGGCGGCGGACGAACCGCCCAACCCGGTGACGACATTTGCCATCGAGCGCAACCCGCCGAGCACTCCGCCGCCGAGCACTCCGCCGCCGAGCACTCCGCCGCCGAGCACGCCGCCGCCGAGCACCGGGTCGTCATGCTCCCGGTCGCCGTGCGGCTTTTCGGGTGAGGCGGGCGACTCCGGGAGGTTGGTCATGCCCCCACGTTACGACCGACCACCGACATTCTGTGAGCATGGCTCAGGTGTGTGGAAACTTCCTCTGACCAGCACACTATTGAGGACAGGTCGTCACTCAAATGCCGCGAAAAACCGGTCACGGAACTCGTCCATCCGCCATTCGGGTGCCGCGCGATCCGGCAGCATTCCCGGTTGCCACTGCCAGGAAGCGATCCGACTCATGACCTCGGGATCCCGGGAGATGATGCTGATCGGCACGGTGTGGTTCGCGCCTTCGCCACTGACCACGGTCGCCGGTTGGTGGTCGCCGAGAACGACGAGGACGAGGTTCGGGTTGTCGTAGGTGGTGAGGAACGAGATGAGCGTGCTGAGAGAGTATTCAACGGATTGTCCGTAGAGCTGTTGCACCAGATGCGGGTTCTGCCAGACCTCGCTCGGAGACAGTCCCTGGTCCGGCTGGGGGTCGTAGAGTGAGCCGTCCCCGACAGCGGTCCACGGCACCTCGTGGGGCAGGGGAGTCCACGGGGTGTGCGAGGACACCAGGTCGATCTCCGCCATCAGCGGACGGTGTGGTCCGGCCAGTTCGTGCTTCTGGAAGTATTCCCAGGTGTACTGGTCGGGTATCAGGGCATAGCTGAACGGAGGACCCTGATATCCGACGTTCTGGGAGGTGAGTTCTGTCCCGAAATGATAGAACGATCGGCCGATCGGCCACGACCCGGTGTCGGAGGGCACGTCACTGATGGTGTGCCAGCCCGCCTCGGCGAATGCCTTGCTGAGGGTGAGCCGGTTTCCGGCGGTCACCTGATCGTATTTCTGTTGTGAGTCGATCCAGAGCCCGGTTTGCAGGGTGGAGTGGGCGAGCCAGCTGATTCCGCCGAACGTCGGCGAGGTGAGAAAGGCGCTGCGTTCCTGGTAGCCCGCGGCCGCGAGCTCCGCGTTTCCCCTGCGCAGGACGTCGTCGACGCCGACGGAGAAGAACGTGTCCTGGACGGCGACCTGGCCATAGCTTTCGATGAACGCGACGACGACGTCCTTTCCCTTCAGCCCGGTGAGGAGAGAGGATGCCGGCAGTCGGGCGTATTCGTCGGTTGCGCTTGCGCGTGCGAATCTGGCCTGGTCGGCATCCGCGATCCTGACCTGCTCGGCTTTCACGACGACCGTGTGGATCGTGTCCGCAGCGGCGACGGATTCGCCGGGTACGACCTGGGCGCCGCTGAATCCGAGCGCGATCCAACTCGCTGCGATCACGAAGCCACCGATCGCTGCGGGGCGGCGGTGCCGACCCACTGCGTCCGTGATCCGAAGGAATGCACCAGCGAGAATGAGAGTGACAGCCGAAAACGATAGCGGGATCAGGATGAGCAGTGTGACCGATGCGACCGGGCCGGCAGAATCCCGGAGGACACCGTAGGCGTCCCGCACCTCCGGCCAGCCGGTCACCACGTTGAACGGCTGACCGACCGTGCTTCTGAACCCCCGATCGAGAGCCGCGAGAGCGATGGTTGCGACGAAGACCATGGCGGCGAGGATCGAGACGGTCCGGCGCGCGAACGGACGCCGAAGTCCCGCCAGGATCAGGACGACGACGACCGATTCCAGGGGTACGCGCACCAGGGCCAGCAGCGACCCCGTGCTGATCCATCCAGGCGCGAGGACGGCAACCACGGCCAGGACGAGGGCGGCGATCAGGCCCACCCGTCGTCGAACCATCGGCGGACGGTTGGCGCTCACCGCATTCCCACCATGAGAGGCGCCGTGATCACAGCCGGGTGGGCTTCCGCGTCGTGCTCGGTGAACCGATCTGAGAGCGCGTAACGCATCAGAACCATGTCACCGATCGGCCTGGCTTCTGCGAGGTGAGCCCGCCGGTCACTGGTCCACGGAAACACACCGTCTCCGACGAAGCGGGCACCCCCGGCCGAGCCGACGAAGAACGGCGCCACGCACAACTGAAGCTCGTCGACCAGATTCGCGGTGAGAAACTGCGTGTGGACGATCGCTCCTCCCTCGACCATGAGCCTGCCGATCCCGCGCCGGCCCAGGTCCGCGACGAGCTCGGTCATTCTCACTCCACCGTCCAGTCCGATCACAACGGCGGCGGGTCCGAGCCGTCGCCGGAGGCCGCCGGCCAGCGGCGCGGGGCAGTACACGAGCCGAGTGGTGTCCCCGGATGTGAAGAATGCCGCGTTCGGATCGAGGTCGCCCGTCGCCGTCACCGTGACCTTCCACGGTGAGCGCGGCAGGCCGGCCGCCTCTCGACGGTTCTGGCGGGCAGCGCTCCTCACCAGCAATCGCGGGTTGTCGGCTCGCACGGTTCGTGCACCGACCAGGATTGCGTCGTTCCTTGCCCGCACGGCGTCAACACGATCGAGGTCGGCTGCATTCGACAGGGTGAGCCGCGGTGGACGCGCTGTGTCGAGATACCCGTCGAGCGAGATGGCGCAGCTCAGGGTGACGAATGGCGTGAGTGTCACGATGTCTCCTCCTGGTCGAGAGCGTGTGGAACGAGAATGGACTCCGGTCGGCGCAGACGAACGGCGACAGCGGCGGCGACGAGCGCGCCCGGCGTGATCGAGAGCATCGTGAGCACGCCGAACAGGGTGGATGCCGCCACCCCCGCCGGCGCGCCCGATCCCGCAACTGCGAATGCCCAGCCGGCGATGCCCTCGCGAGGTCCCCAGCCGCCGATGTTCAGCGGGATCGAGGCGCCGAGCAGGATGACGAGAGCGAGAGTGAGCATCCGCAGCCCCGGCATCCTCGCGCCAACGGCCGTAGTTGCGAGCGTGAGAGTGGCGACATGGCAGCCGACGACGATGACCGACGCGATCGCGACCTGCAGGGAGGTGCGCAGTGATCCGAGGCCGGCCCGGAGTTCGCGCGCCTCGCTGAGCAGCACCGCATGGGCGCGTGTGCTCAGCGCTATCGTCGCGGCAAGCCCGGCGACGACAACGCCGAATCCGATCCCGAGCGCCGGCAGCAGGTAGCCCTCGAACTCGGTTCCGAAGCACGCCAGCACTATCAGCGCCAGGCCGAGCTGCACGACCTGCCCCGACAGGCGCTCGACCGCGACAGCGCGCGCGGCGGGCCTGACGCTTGTGCCGCGCGGGCCGCTGTCGACTGCCCGGCGGATGTCCCCGACGATTCCGCCCGGAAGGATCGTGTTCAAGAACTGGGACTGGTAGTACATTCCGACGGCGGTCGACAAGCGGAGCGGAACTCCCAGGCGGGTCGCGATGAGCTGCCACCGCCACGAGGCAGCCACCGTTGCAACGGCCGAAAGAAGCAGCGCCGCGCCGATCGTCGCTCCGTCCAGGCTGACGATGCCCTGCAGGAACGGGCCCGTGCCCACCTGCCCGATGACGCTGATGAGGACCCCGGCGCCGAGGACCGGACGGATGGCACGGCGGAATCCCGCCGACCGCAAGACCTGGCGAATCAGGGCTCGGCTGCGGTGGGTCATCCGCGCGGCCAGGCCAGCAGGTCGACGTGGCGGATGCGCGCTGCCAGCTCCCCGCATCGGATCTGGGACATCCGAAGTCGCCGGAAGCGCGCGGCCTCAGCGCCCAGCCGGGGATCCTGCTCGACGGCGGCGTCCACCCATCCGCAGAACCAGTCGAGGAGCAGGCGGTGCCTGCTGTGGTCGAGCAGCCATTCCGTGGCGGTCTGGCGCACCTCCCAGCCGGCCTGTGTGAACAGTCCGCGCGCAATCGGCGCGCCATACGGACCGAGCTGCCTGCGATTGTCTGCCAGTCGAAGTTGATGTGCGTTGAAGGCTTCCTCGAATGCCGCGTCGAGGTGGTCCCGTGGGCTCAGGCGAACCCGGCCTGTCACGCTGAGGGTGAGAAGAGCGGGGCAGCTGGCGTCAACGCAGGCGTCCACGATGGTGTGGGTCTCGTGGGAGGTCAGCACATCGAGCAGGGCGGATGCCGTCACGAGGGACGCACCCTCAAGGTCGGATGCCCGCAGGTCGGCGAGGTTCCCCGGTCGGGCGAGAACGGAGATCGCTGCCGAGTTCCCGTCCCGCGGACGCATCCTGCCGATGGCCGATTCGATCAGGTCCGGATTCCAGTCGTGCAGGATCCAGGTCTGCGGACCGGGGAGGAGGGGAGCGAGCCAGCGCATCATCGAACCGGTCCCGCTGCCGAGATCGTGAACGATCACCGGTCCATCCGGGATTTTGGCGGCGGCGGTGAGCGCAAGATCGCGTGAGCGCGCAGCTGCGTCCTCCGGTTCACGCAGCGCCAGCCAGTCCGGACTGACCAGGGGAATGCCGGTCATGGGGAAACCGCCGTTTCACGGAATGCCACCTCGATGAGCGTTGACGCAATGGCGGCTACCGTCGCACTCCACGGCCTGGCCCGTCTGCTGGCCGCCACGGCGGCTGCCTTGAGCTGCGACCGCTGTGCCGGACTGGCTAACCAGTGGCGCAGCGCGACCTCGAGCGCCCGCGGATCCTCCGGCGCGACGAGGATCCCCGCCGACTCGTTCGAGAGCGCTTCCGGAATGCCACCGATACGGGAGGCCAGGACGGGGATGCCGCGGGCCTGGGCCTCTGCGACGACCATTCCGAAGCTCTCGTACCGGGATGGCACGACGACAAGGTCGGTCCTGGCGTATGCGCTGTCCAACCGTGTTCCGACCAGAGCACCCCTGAACGGTGCCCTGGCGGTGAGGCGTGCCCGGTGACGGGCGCGCGTCAGCTCGTCGACAAAACCTGGTGCACCGTCGAGTGATCCGACGAAGGTGCACGTCCAGCCGTCAACGTCGGTGAGGTGCGCCAAGGCGCCGATCAGCAGGTCCTGGCCCTTGTGCGGGGCAACCACGCCAATGCAGAGCAGCCGGTCGCCTGCTGGTGAAGCGTTTGTCGTGGCGGCGGGATCCGTTCCCGGGTAAGCGACGACGACGTCGTGGGCCGCGTGGGAGTGACGCGTGATGATCTCAGACCGGGTCCATCCGCTCGTGGCGATGATGCGTTTCGCAGCCCGGAATGCGTCTCGTTCACGGCTGTCGGCCGTGACCATGTGCGCGAGGACGATCAACCGGAGCCGGGTGGCCTGGAGGCCCAATGCCACCGATTCGCGTGCGGCGATCAGTCCGTCGACCAGGGCGAGGGCACCGTCCGGCAGCCTCGACAGGGTCAGGCCCGTGAGCATGCCGTCATCCGGCGGGATCGGAACCATGTGCACCTCCCAGCCGCTGCGTCGGAGCCCGTCGCGAACGTGCTGGTCGTAGACGTTGCCACCGCTGACCCTGGCGGGGTCGTCGATCGCTGCGGGCACGAAGAAGGAGACCCGACGTTCGGCGGACATGCTCATGCCGTCCTCGTGTAGCTTGCCCACGCGATGTGTGACTCATGGAGCGTGACCGTGATGGAGTCCAGCTGCTGAACGGGGCCGAGTGACCCTGCCTTCACCCCTTCGGCCAGCAGATCGGCAATCGCTGTGCAGAGCACTTCGGTGGTTGTGTTCCGGCCCCGGAACCGCGGGTCTTCGTCGAGGTTGCGATACGTGAGCGCCCCCGTGATCTCCGCGAGCGCGCTCGCCAGTCTGCCGATGTCCACGACCACACCGTTGGCGTCGAGGCCGCCCGACGCGACGGTCGCGTCGACGATGAACGTGGCTCCGTGGAGTCGCTGGGCAGCGCCGAAGGCGTCGCCCGTGAGACTGTGGGCGATCATCAGATGATCGCGGACCGTGACCGTGTACGTCATTTTGGTTCTCCCCACGTGATGGTGTGACACAGGACATCCGGAGCCCCCCGGGCGAGGCTCGCCATCACCTCGGGAAGGTCGCGCCACGAGGATTCACCGGTCAGCACGGCGTCGAAGGCCGGGTCGTGCAGGAGCCGCATGGCCAGCTCCAGGCGTTCACGCCTCGACCGGTTACCCCGGCGACTCGCCGCCACCGCTCCGACCTGGCTCGACCGGATCGTCAATCGTCGCGAGTGGAAGTCGGCGCCCAGCATGAGCGTGACAGGGCGATCGCCGTACCAGCTCGCCTCGAGGACCTCACCGTCGGTGACCACTGTTTCGAGGGCGAGCTGCAACCCGGCGGCCGAACCGCTCGTGTTGATTACGATGTCCCGGTCACCCGGCGGCCGCGCGACGTCGGCGAAGCCAACGCCCAGTCGATCCGCAACCACCTGGCGCGCTGGGTTGACGTCGATCAGAGTGACCTCGACCCCGGGGATGCCGCGGAGCAGTCGTGCGACACAACACCCGATCATGCCGGCGCCGATGACGGACACCCGGTCGCCGATAAGTGGACGAGCATCCCAGAGCACATTGATGGCTGTTTCGACCGCGCCCGTGAGCACGGCGCGACGTGCCGGTATCCCGGCGGGAACCGGCACGACCGCATCGGCGGGGACGACGAACGCTGACTGGTGGGGGAACAGCGTGAACACGATCCGGCCCTCGAGGGATTCGGGTCCCTGGTCTACGACGCCGACATTCAGATAACCGTATTTGACCGGGCCCGGAAACTCGCCGTCCTGGTGGGGGGCACGCATCCGGTCGAACTCGCTCTGCGGGACGTGTCCGCTGAAGACCGAAATCTCCGTGCCTCGGCTGACCCCGGTGTAGAGGGTCCTTACGAGCACCTCTCCATCGCCGGGTTTCGGCACGGTTTCCCGGCGGAGCACCCCGACGTGGGGCGACTCCACCCAGAATGCGGATGACTCGACCACAGTCCCTCCCGTTCGTGAACGATTTATGCCGGAGCGCCGTCTTAACAGATGAGTTAACAAAGAAACGAGACAGGGATGCGCAGAGTTCAATTCGCGCCGATTTCCTCAGCAATCGCGGGGACGGCAGCCGCGACGGTCCTCGGCCTTGCCGCTGGGTCCTGGGACCGGTCGTGGGCGCCCGCTGTCGGCTGGCTGGTGGCCCTCAGCTACCTGGTCGTGTCGAATGCCCTGCTCGTGCGCGGGCTACGGAGCAGAAACTCGACACGATTTGGACCAGCAAACCGTGTCACGGCCGTGCGGTCGACGCTCGTCGGGATGATCAGCGGGATCGTCGTTGCATCGTTCGTCGCGCCGGTTCCCACCACCCTGATGATGGCCCTCGTCGTGCCTGCCCTCGTCCTGGACGCCGTCGACGGCTGGGTCGCGCGGCACACGAACTCCACGAGCGAGCTGGGCGCGCGGTTCGACATGGAAGTCGATGCGTTCCTGTTGCTCGTGCTGAGCGTTTATGTGTCGAAGAACCTGGGGACCTGGGTCCTCGCGATCGGCACCATGCGGTACCTCTTCGTCATCGCCGGGTGGATCTTTCCCTGGCTCCGCCGGCAGCTGCCATCCCGGTATTGGCGGAAGGTCGTCACGGCCGTGCAGGGCATCGCCCTGGCGACGGCCGCGACACGGCTTCTCCCCGGTCTTGATGCCCTGCTCGTCGCGCTGGCGCTCGTCCTGCTCCTCGAATCCTTTGGCCGCGACGTGCTCTGGCTCGCTGCACGACGGTCAGAGCCGGTCAGGTTCCGTTGATCCCGATCAGGAATGGCGAGCGGCGGAGGCGAACATTCACACGGAGGGGAATGCCGGGCACTTCGAAGCACGGCCCCCCTGCACCCATCCCGCGTGATCGCTCCGGTAACTGCGCTCAAACCACGGCTATCTTGTTACCCGTCCGGTTGATACCGCTACGCGAGCCAGGGGAGGAACTTCATGGCTAGGAATCTGGTCATCTGTCTTGATGGCACGGGCGCCCAGCCGCGAGCACGGGGTGACTCGAACGTCATCAAGGTGTTCGGGATGCTCGACCTCACCGACCCGACGAAACAGATCGCCTACTACGACCCGGGGGTGGGCACATTCTCGTCGTCGGCCTCGTGGGGTCCGCTCGCGCGTTGGCTCTCGCGCGTCGGCGGGCTTGCGTTCGGCAATGGGCTTCGCCAGAACCTGGGCGAGGCATACACATGGTTGATGCGGGAGTGGAATCCGGGTGACCGCATCTTCGTGTTCGGATTCAGCCGCGGCGCATACACCGCCCGCGCTCTATCAGGCATGCTGCGCACGATCGGCCTTCTTCATGCCGGCTCGGAGAACCTCGTGCCCTATGCAGTTTCCGAGTTCACCAAGCGCAGCAAGGATGACCGTCCCCAGGGACAGGACGGCGTCACCACCCCGAGCGGGAAGACCCCCACCAGCGCCGCACCTCGCACCCCGCAGACTGTCGCGTCGAGGGCATTCTGGGCAGGAATCGACGAGTTCTCCGAGAACTTCGCCCGCAAAGTCAACGGGCGGAGTACCGTGCGCGTCGCGTACCTCGGCGCATTCGACACGGTGAAGGCGGCTGGATTCCTCAAATGGGATATCAAATGGCCCTATACGCGCAAGCTGGACAATGATGTGCGCGTGCGTCATGCCGTGTCGATCGATGAGAAGCGCCGACCCTTCCGCGAATACCTCGTCACGCCGTCCCCTCAGTCCCAGCTTGAGGAGGTCTGGTTCGCGGGTGTGCACACAGATGTCGGGGGCACTTTCGAGGACGACCCGCGCCTCTCGAACGTCACCCTCAAGTGGATCGTCGAGGGCGCCCTGGAGGAGGGAATGCTCGTTGAACCTGGTCCGTACGCGAAAGCGTGCACCGTCACTGAGCTGAGCGCCGACGGAACCGTGCACGCGAATAGCTGGATGTGGAAGATCTTTATCGACCGAACACGCCCGATCCCGGCGAACGCATTCATCCACTCCAGCGTCAGGCCCCGTATGGAGGCCCCGGGCCTCTATGAAACGCGGATCCCATCGGGCGTGCAGTGGGCTGACCCGAATTGGATCGACCTCGCGCCCGTCCCGGTCCGAGCCGCCAATCCGATCGAGTCCGCTCCGGCGCCTACGGAGCATCCCGCGCCAGCGGCCGTAGCGACCCGACCCACTACACCGTGAAGGTCACCTGACTCCACAGCAGTCCCGGGTCCACCACTACAGCCGGTGGCGCGGCGACTGGCGCATCCGCTCGAACCACATGCGTGTTGAGTTGAGCCAGGGCCGTGAGAAGTTCTGCCTTGGGAATGGTGTTCTCCCACTGTTTGACCAGTCCCCAGGGCAGCATCGCATAGGCCCCCTGCCCGAGCACGGACTCAACGAACGGCTTCGGAGTCGCGTTGTGCGATCCATGGTGCCCGATCTTGTAGAACGCGACACTGCTGACCAGAGCCTTCGACACGGGGTCGTCGAGCACGTGCTCCCAGGCGCCTTCCTGCGAGTCGCCCACGAACAGCAACCGCGTCCCGGACACGTCGAGCACGAAGTACACGCTCGTGTTGTTGACGGAGCGTTCGAGAACGGCCGCTGCGTCGAGCAGCGCGTCGTCGTCGGTGCCGAGCTGGGTCAGGCGCAGGGAGGCGCGCGCGTCCCTCAGCTCCGAAGGGATCGACTGGACGTCCTCGTCCGCCACTACATAGATCGGATCGAAGATGGTCGGTGTTTCGTCGTCGTCGTCGGGGTGCTGGTCGGGATCGAGTTGCAGCCACTGTGCTGACACCGGCGGGTCCATCAACGCGAGCTGCTTCGGATCGCGCGACGGGCCGAGCAGGTGGATGCTCACCCCCTCGATGGGCACGGCGATCACGTTCTTCGCGGGGTCCCGGTTGGGAACGAACATGACCGGCGGCGTGTTCTTGAACTGGGTGCCGTTGCGGCTGAGCAGCCGGTCGGTTGCTTTCGCGTTGCCCATCGAGTTGGCTGCCAGGGCGCTGGCCAATGCCAGCGGAGCCGGCAGATCCCCTGAGTTCGTCTGGGCCTTCGCCTCGATGAAACCGTGGATCTGGGTCGCTGTGGACACGAGTGAATTGCGCAGCGCCTGGGCAGCCGGATCGCTCGTGTCCTCCACGAACGGGACCAGCACCTGGCCGACATCGACGCTGGTCCACTCGTCGACCGCGAAGCCGCTGATGTGGTCCTGGTGGTGGTGGGTGGCGACGACAACGTCGAGGTGCGGGGGAGAGCCGGCAGCGGCAACCGCTGTGAGGTCCGCGATGACCGTGTGGACCACATCGGAAATGTCCCGGGTGACACCGTTGATCGTCGCGCGGCCCTGACTGTGCACACCGCAATCGACGAGCATCCGCCACACCTGTAGACCTCGTGTGATCGTGACCAGGAAGCAGTCACCAAAGCCAACGTTGTACATCCGCACGGCAACGGTCGTCTGGTCAGGCATGGGGCACGACTTTCGGCATCGGGACCTCCTCTGCGGCGTGGAGAGACGCGAACGTCATGCGAAGCAGCGAGGGCTGGTCGGTCCAGGCCGCGAGCGCATCCGCCGACGTCACGTGGTCGCTCCACGCCTGCAGCGCTTTCGCCCGCTTCGCACCGATCGCAGCACTCGATTCCGCGAACGCTCGCACCGCGTCCGGTTTCCCGGTGAATGTCTCCGGTTTCGTCAACGCATCGGGGTTCGACAAGGGAAGTGGCTTGGCCACCACGTGCACGACTTGCCCGTCGACGCGGGCGATGACCGTCGTTCCCGCTCGGATCGCCATGCGTTTACCCGCGGGCAGGGACTGGTCTTCGAGCTCCTGATGGCGTTGCGCGAACTGCGCCACCACGATCGGCCGGGGCTGCAGGTCGGATGCTTGCACGAACACCGCGTGCACGCCCACCAATTCCAGAGGGAGGTCCGGATCCAGGCCGAGTTCGTACGCGTGATACCTGCCCCACTCGATGAGCGCCACGACCGTCGCGGAATTCGCTGTCGTCGCCGGCGCCGGTTTCAGGGCTCCCGACTGTGCCGCCGGAACCGCCGGAACCGCCGGCACCGCGGGTCGCGCACGAGTGGATACCCGTGGCCGTGCATCCGACTTGTCCGGCCCCTCGATCTCCGGGTCCGCGTCCGCTCCGGTGATGGTCGTCGACGCCTCGCCGCCCAAGTCGAGGTTCTGCGTCGCCTCCAGGATGAGGGGCGCCAAGTCGACACTGTGTGCCCCGCGGGTCAGGCTGAGTGCCGGATCCGCCGGCCCCGGCCAGGTCAATGCTTCTTCTGTCAGCGAGGACACCGACGGCGGATAGATCCCGCGCCGCCGCAGAGCTTCCACGAGGTTCGTCCTCAAACGCATCGCATCATCCGGGTAGAGCGCCCGGTCGGCCGTCACGATACCGCGGACCACGTCCCCGAACGTCACGTCGACCACCGGCAGGTATTGGAAAGCCCGCACGACCATCCCGAGGATACGGTCTGCGTTCCGGATCGCCTCGACCGTCACCCGTTTCACCAGGTCGGTTGGCAAGGCCCCTGGTGGGAGGACTCCGGTTCCGCCGGTTGCCAGCCGGCGCAGATCGTTGATCTGTTTCAAATAGGTGTCGAGGTAGGCGTCGAAGACCGCCGCCACGAAGCACGCCCCCCGCGCGTGCGGCTCGGTCGCCGCCAGGAACGCGTCCGGCGTGCGCGGCGACCCGATGGCCGACCGCAGCGCCGCACCGCGGCCTGTCGACTCCCCGAATTCGAGCGCCAGGTCGAGCAATGCCGACCCTTCCCGAAGGTCTGTGCTCGAGTTGGCCACCGCCTCAGCCACCACGTCCGGGAAGAGAAAGTGGTGAAACAGCGCCACCAGGTCGGCGAATGCCTCGTGCCACGCGAACACATCCGGATTCGATGCCTCCGAGAAGTACTTGCGGATGCGATGGACGATCGCATGCGTCACTTCGTGCGCCACAACATCGACGCTCAAGCACGTGAACATCACCTGGCCGGGCAGATTCGATCCCGGATCGCGTTCGTCGGCCTTGTAGTAGCCGAAGAGCACCGCACGCCGCGTTGGATCAAAGAACGCATTGCGGCCTTCAAACGCGTGCGGCACGATCCGCAACTCCCGCCCGCCCCGCCAGCGGAAACGCTGCCCACCGAAACGTTCGAACCGTTCGATCACGCTCATCGCGACGGCGTAGACAACCTGCTGGTGGGTGCGCGGATCGCTTTCGGACGGACGAAGCCCGCCCTGGGCCAGGATCGCCGGATCATTCAGATCGACCGGCCGATACCAGACATCGCGAGCCGCGTCGTAGTCGACGACCTGCACCAGCCGGCCCGATGGTCCCGGCTCCAAATCGCGCTCGAACGGAACATCGACCGTCAAATATCGGCCGCTCAGTCGAGTTGACATCGGATCGAACGCGTAGACCGGCAACGGCCGCCGAGCGGGCAGCCGCACCGGCGGATCGTTACGCGGTCCCAGGCGCGCTGGCGGCTGGTCTCCTGGTGTGGCGACCCCCATCGGTGCCTTCTTCCTCCGCGACAATGTCAAACGGTGAGTGTTCGCGCTCGAGGTGTTGGCTCGATCATCCCCCGTGCGGTTCGGATTGGGAACCCCGGACGAGGCCGACCACGGGAGGAGTTTTTCTAGCGCCAGGTGGTTGGCCCCGCGGAGCCGGCTCGATAGTTGTCGAGAGGTACGGAGCTTTTGCGCCAGGCGGAGAGGATCGGAGTGACTATGCGCCAGCACTCTTCCACCGCGTCTGCACGCACCGAAAGGGTGGGGTCGTCGGAGAGGATTCCGTGCAGTACTTCGCCGTACGGGCCTAGTTCTCCCTGGGCGAATTGCACCTGAAGATTGACCCGGTCGAGAGCGAAAGGATCATCTTCGCCGTTGATGTTGAGGTCGAGATCGATACTGTCCGGGGTGAGCGAGATAGTGAGCCGCGCGGGACCGGGGTTGCCGGTGAAGCCGTAGGGCCGGTGCGGTACGTCCTTGAAAGTTACGACGATCTGTTGGCGGCGGTCGGCCATGGCTTTTCCCGACCGGAGTCGGAATGGAACGCCGGCCCAACGCCAGTTCTCGATCCCGACGGTCACTTCCGCGAGTGTTTCGGTGTCGAGTTCGGGAGTCACGCCGGTCTCTTTCACGTAAGCGGGAAGTCTTCGCCCGTCAATTGTGCCGGCGGTGTATCGGGCACGGCGGCTGCTGGCTACCGGGTCGCCCTTCCACGCGCGGGTGGCGCGGAGTACCTGGGCCATTGATCCGCGCAGATCGTCGGCGTCCAGACTCGACGGGGGCTCCATCGCAGTGAGCGCCATCACGAGAAGCAGGTGGCTCTGGATCATGTCAACGAGGGCGCCCGCCTTGTCGTAATACCCGGCGCGACCCTCGAGGCCAAGGGTCTCGTCGAAGACGATATCCACTCGCTCGATGTGCTCTGCGCTCCAGACCTGCTCGAACAAGCGGTTGGTGAAACGGAGGCCGAGCAGGTTGAGCACCGTGGACTTTCCCAGAAAGTGGTCCACCCGGTGGATGTGGTTCTCTGGCAGAAGCCTCACGAGCTGCCTATTGAGCGCCTGGGCGCTGCGCAAGTCGGTGCCGAACGGTTTCTCCATCCCGAGAACGGTGTTCTTAGGCAGCCTGACCTTCCCCAGTGCAGCGATCGAGAGAATCGTCACGTTCGGCGGCAGAGCGAAGTAGAGCGCCGGTGTGCCCGTTGCGGCAGCAAGCACGCGAGCGAGGTCAGCTGGTTTCGTCACGTCGGCCTGGAGGTATATCGAGTTGTTCGCCACCCTGGCAGACCGGGCGCTCTCGGATCCCCCTGCGGCGAAGGACTCGACGACACGGGAACGCCACTGCGCACTCGTCATGGGATCGGATCCCACACCGATCAGGCGAAGATCGTAGCCCCGGGAGCTACTGAGCAACTGGCCCAGGCCCGGAAGAAGCAACCTCTTTGAGAGATCCCCGCCCGCTCCGAATATGACGAGAGTTCCGATGCGGTCAGCCATGCGCACACGATACCTCGGCAAGACTGGCGAAACGGGACTAGTCGCCACCTGGCTGATGCAGAAGACCTCTTGGACGACGACGACCTGGACGCCGTCGCAGACCGCCTCGATCACACAATCGGAGCTTCACGTGTGGGCCACCGGCGCCTGATTCGCCCGAGTTCCGCATCATGACTGACCTGTGTTGGTACCGGTGGTGGGACTCGAACCCACACGTCCTCTCGAACAAAGCATTTTGAGTGCTCCGCGTCTGCCATTCCGCCACACCGGCTCACAACACCTGGTTCAGAATACCGTAGGCTTTGACCCGTGACCGACCAAGATTCAACCCCAGTACCTCCTCGCCGTGTTGTCGTGGCCGAGGATGAGTCCCTCATTCGTCTCGACATCGTCGAAATCCTTCGTGACGCCGGATTCGAGGTCGTCGGCGAGGCCGGCGACGGCGAAACCGCTGTGGCCCTGGCGACCGAGCTGCGACCCGACCTGGTGATCATGGACGTCAAGATGCCGCACCTCGACGGCATCTCGGCCGCGGAGCGGATCACCAAGGCGCACATCGCCCCGGTTGTGCTCCTCACCGCGTTCAGCCAGAAGGAACTGGTCGAGCGGGCGACGGAAGCCGGCGCACTCGCATACGTCGTCAAGCCGTTCACCCCGAACGACCTGCTGCCCGCGATCGAGATCGCGTTGTCCCGTTACAGCCAGATCATCACCCTCGAAGCCGAGGTCGCCGACCTCGTCGAGCGCTTCGAGACCCGCAAGCTCGTCGACCGGGCCAAGGGCCTGCTCAACGAGAAGATGGGCCTCACCGAACCGGAGTCGTTCCGCTGGATCCAGAAGGCGTCGATGGACCGCCGCCTCACCATGCACGATGTCGCCCAGGCGATCATCGAGCAGCTCTCCGCAAAGAAGTAGCACCACTGCACAGACGAAAGGCGGGTCCGGTCAATGGCGACCGGGCCCGCCTTTGTCGTGTGTGCACGGCGGGCGTGACAGATCAGGCGATGCCGGGGCGGTCGGTGATCAGGTTCGTGATCCGGATCGTCGAGCAGCGCCTGCCTTGATCGTCGTCGATCTCGATCGAGTGGGTCGTCAGGGTGCGCCCGAGGTGGATCGGCGTGCAGACGCCGGTGACCCAGCCGCTCGTCGCCGAGCGGGTGTGCGTCGCGTTGATCTCGATGCCGACGGCGAGCTTGCCCGGTCCCGCGTGCAGGTTCGCGGACATCGATCCGAGGCTCTCGCCGAGCACCACGAAGGCGCCCCCGTGCAGGAGCATGGCCGGCTGGGTATTGCCGAACACCGGCATCCGTGCCACCGCCCGCTCGAGGCTGAACTCGAGGAATTCGATGCCCATCTTGTCGGCGAGGGCCCCGCCGCCGCGCTGTTGCACCCAGCTGAGGGCGTCTTCGGTCTTCTGGGTCATGGTCACCTTGGATAGGGCCCTGCGCCGTCGGACGACGCTTGTAGGCTGTCTGTGTGTCGGATTCCGAAAAGCCTACCCTGATGATCATCGACGGCCATTCACTGGCCTACCGGGCGTTCCATGCGCTCCCGGTCGACAGTTTCCAGACCCGGGACGGCCAGCACACCAACGGCATCCACGGGTTCATCTCGATGCTGCTGAGCCTGCTGCGCACCGAGAACCCCTCGCACATCGCCGTCGCTTTCGATATCTCGCGCGCCTCTTTCCGCACCCGCGAATACCCCGAATACAAGGGAACCCGGGCGAGTACCCCTCCGGAATTCAAAGGTCAGGTGCCGCTCCTGCAGGAGGCCCTCGCGGCCATGAACATCACGACCATCACGAAGGAAGACTTCGAGGCGGACGACATCCTCGCGACCCTGTCCGTCCGCGGAACCGCGGAGGGGTACCACGTCTTCGTCGTCTCCGGCGACCGGGATTCGATCCAGCTCGTCAACGACAACGTGACCCTGCTCTACCCGGCGAGCCAGGGCGTCTCGGCGCTCACCCGGTACGACCCGGCACGTGTGCGCGAGAAGTACGGCATCGATCCGGCCCAGTATCCCGATGTCGCGGCCCTCGTCGGCGAGACGAGCGACAACCTGATCGGCATCAGCAAGGTCGGCGAGAAGACCGCCGTCAAGTGGCTCGGCCTCTACGGCAGCCTTGCCGGCATCCTCGAACACGCGGACGAGATCAAGGGTGTCGTCGGAAACAACCTGCGCGAGCAGAAGGAGAACGCGATCCGCAATCGCCGCCTCAACCGGCTCGTGACCGACCTCGACCTCCCCGTCGAACTGCCAGACCTCGTCCGCGCCCCGATCAACGAAGCCGCCGTGCGCGAGGTCTTCGGTCGCCTCGAGTTCAAGAACCTGCTCGAACGCGTGATCAAGCTCGAGGGCGGCGCGGACGAGTCTGGCGCGACCGTCGTGCCGGTCGAGCGTGACGATGCGCCCTCCGCGCCGGTCGCCAAGGACCTTCTCGACGAGGAGCTGGATGCCTGGCTCACCCGGGTCGTAGCGGCCAACCCGGGCGGACTCGGCCTCCAGGTCGAGGTGCAGGACGGCAAGGCGATCGGTTTCGGTGTGTCCGGGCTCGAGGAGTCCGTGAACCTTCCGTGGCAGCCGGGACGCACGGACTACCTGCCCTTCGAGGACTGGCTCGCGAGCGACGCGCCCAAGATCATGCACGACGCCAAGCACCAGCTCAAGGCCCTGCGCCGCAGTGGCCTCGGCTTCGGTGGGCTCGTCACCGACACCCTCGTAGCCGCCTGGCTGCTGCGCCCGGGCGGGCCGGACAAGACCCTCGCCGACCTCGTCACCCGCTACCTCGACGAGACGCTCCCTGTCGCAGACCCCAACCAGCTGGTGCCGGACGAGTCGGAGTCTGGCGGCGTGCCCACCGAGGCCTGGTACGCCTACCGGCTCTCGGCCGCGCTCGGGGCCTTGCTCGATCCGGGTTCCCAGTCTGTGCTCACCGACATCGAAATGCCGACCCTGCTGACCCTCGTCGACATGGAACTCACCGGCGTCGCCGTGTCACACGAGGAGCTGTCCGTCCTGTCGGCCCAGCTCGGCGAGCGGGCGGCGGAGTACGCGGCGGGCGCGTTCGCCGAGATCGGCCGCGAGGTCAACCTCGGCTCGCCCAAGCAACTTCAGGAGGTCCTGTTCGAGCAACTGGGCATGCCGAAGACCCGCGCGAACAAGACCGGATACACGACGGATGCCGGCGCCCTCGCCGATCTCCAGGCGAGCAACCCGCATCCCTTCCTCGGTCTCCTCCTGCAGCACAGGGACGCGACCAAGCTCCGCCAGATCGTCGAGACCCTTGACAAGGCGATCGACGCGACCGGGCGCATCCACACCAATTACGTGCAGATCGGCACTGCCACAGGCCGGATCTCCTCGGCCGATCCGAACCTTCAGAACATCCCCGTGCGCACAGAGGAAGGCCGGCGGATCCGGGCAGCCTTCCACTCCGGCCCGGACGCCGAGTGCCTGCTGACGGCCGACTACTCCCAGATCGAGATGCGCATCATGGCGCACCTCTCCGAAGACGCCGGGCTGATCGAGGCCTTCAACGCCGGAGAAGACCTGCACCGCTTCGTCGGCGCATCCGTCTTCGGGGTCACGCCGGAGGAGGTCACGAACGAGATGCGCAGCAAGGTCAAGGCCATGTCCTACGGACTCGCGTACGGGCTGAGTGCCTTCGGCCTCTCCAAGCAGCTCCGGATCGACCAGAAGGAAGCACGCCAGCTCATCACGGACTACTTCGCCCGGTTCGGCGCCGTGCGCGACTACCTGCGGCACGTCGTCGAACAGGCCAAGGTCGACGGGTACACGGCGACGATCTTCGGGCGCCGCCGCCCGTTCCCCGAACTGCACAGTTCCAACCGCGTGCTCAGGGAGAACGCGGAGCGGGCTGCGCTCAACGCCCCGATCCAGGGCTCGGCCGCCGACATCATGAAGATCGCAATGAACAACATCGCGGAGGACATGCTCGAGGAAGGCCTCGAGTCCCGGATGATGCTCCAGGTGCACGACGAATTGATCTTCGAGGTCGCGCCCGGCGAGTGGGACGCTCTCCGCACCGTCGTCACGCACCGGATGGAGACCGCCGCTGCGCTGCTCGTGCCCCTGGACGTGCAGGTCGGCAGGGGTGCGAACTGGGACGCCGCGGCGCACTGAGGTCCCGGCTCGCTCCCTGTGTCGCTGCCGGTACGGTGATCTAGGCTCGGTCCATGAGCCAAGACACCGTGCGTACGCCCACAGCGATTGATGCGATCGCGGAAGACTGGGTCGACACCCTCGTCGACCTCGATCCCACGATCGGCACCTACATCGGCCGCAGCGTGGGCGCCGACCGGTATGGCGACTACTCCCCGGCGGGCCTGGAACGGCATCGCCTCGCGTCTCTCGCAACGATCAGGCGCCTCGATGCCGCTGTCGTCGTCGACGCGGTCGACGAGGTCACCCGCACGGATCTGCGCAGCGAACTCGCCCTCGGCGTCGAGAGCGCCGATGCGGGCCTGCCGCTTCGGGACCTGAACAATCTCGCCTCGCCCGCGCAGGACATCCGCGCGGCCTTCGACCTGATGCCGACGGAAACCGTCGAGGACTGGCGCACCATCTCCACGCGGCTCGGCGCCGTGCCCGAGGCCGTCGCGGGTTACATCGAGACCCTGCGCCTCGGCATCCGCGAAGGCATCATGCCCGCGAAGCGCCAGGTGCGCGAGGTCGCAGTTCAGGCACGCCGGCACGCGGCGAAGACGGGCTTCTTCGCCACGCTCGCCGCGGAGGCGAGTCCCGTGACGGGCAGCCTGCCCGCGAGTCTCGCGACCGACCTCGGGTCCGGCGCCCGCGCCGCCGCCGCCGCATACTCCGCGCTGGCCGCATTCCTCGGCGACGAGCTCGAACGGTCCGCGCCAGAGGCGGATGCGGTCGGCCGGGAGATCTATGCGCTCCAGTCCCGCCGGTTCCTCGGGGCCGCTGTCGATCTCGACGAAACCTACGAGTGGGGGATCGAGGAACTCGCCAGGATGGTCGCGGAGCAGGAGGGCATCGCCAGGCAGATTCTCCCGGGAGCGAGCGTGCAGGAGGCCATCGCCCACCTCGACGCCGACCAGAGCCGCACCCTGCACGGCACGGCGGCCTTGCAACGCTGGATGCAGGAGACGAGCGACCGCGCCGTCGCCGAACTGTCGGTGAGTCACTTCGACATCCCCCAGGAGATCCGCGCGCTCGAGTGCCTGATCGCCCCGACGCAGGACGGCGGCGTGTACTACACCGGGCCGAGCGACGACTTCTCCAGGCCGGGCCGGATGTGGTGGTCGGTTCCGGCAGGCGTCACCGAGTTCTCCACCTGGCGCGAACTGTCGACCGTCTATCACGAGGGTGTTCCTGGCCACCACCTGCAGATCGGACAGGCGGTGCATAACCGCGGCATCCTGAACACCTGGCGTCGCCAGCTCGCGGGCACGTCAGGGCACGCAGAGGGCTGGGCGCTCTACGCCGAACGCCTGATGAGCGAGCTCGGCTACCTCGACGACCCGGCCGACCGTCTCGGCATGCTCGACGGCCAGCGGATGCGCGCCGCCCGCGTCGTGATCGACATCGGCGTGCACCTCGGCAAGACCCTGCCGGATGGAAGCGGCGTCTGGACGGCCGAGCATGCCTTCGACTTCTTCCGCCGCAATGCCAACGTCGACGAGAGCACGGTGCAGTTCGAAGTCAACCGGTACCTCGGCTGGCCGGGACAGGCGCCCTCGTACAAGATCGGCCAGCGCATCTGGGAGGAACTCCGCGACGCCAGCACGGCCAGGGAGGGTGCGGCGTTCTCGATCAAGGACTTCCACAGGCGAGCCCTCGACCTCGGCGGCGTCGGCCTCGACACCCTCCGCGCGGCGCTGCTGTCCTGACGTCTCTCCGCGTACACGACGTGACAAGCGGATGTTGCCGGTGGCCCCTGCAAACAGCTAAGCTTGACTGTCACGTTTGTGACGAACTATCCGCTGCCATGCGCGGAGTCCACAATCCCCACCCGTTCGCGTATGGCCCGACTTATGTCCATCCTGGAGCAACTACTACATGACAATCGCAACGACCGATAGGGCACCTAAGCAGGTCGCCATCAACGACATTGGATCTGCTGAAGACTTTCTTGCCGCGGTCGAAAAGACTCTGAAATTCTTCAACGACGGAGACCTCATCGAGGGCACCGTTGTGAAGATCGACCGCGACGAGGTCCTCCTCGACGTGGGTTACAAGACCGAGGGCGTCATTCCCTCCCGCGAACTTTCCATCAAGCACGACGTTGACCCTTCCGAGGTTGTCAAGGTCGGCGACCTGGTCGAGGCCCTTGTTCTCCAGAAGGAAGACAAAGAAGGCCGCCTCATCCTCTCGAAGAAGCGCGCCCAGTACGAACGTGCGTGGGGCGACGTCGAGAAGATCAAGGAATCCGATGGCGTTGTCACCGGTTCGGTCATCGAGGTCGTCAAGGGCGGGCTCATCGTCGACATCGGCCTCCGTGGCTTCCTGCCGGCCTCGCTCATCGAGCTTCGCCGCGTTCGCGACCTGACCCCGTACCTGGGCCAGGAGATCGAAGCGAAGATCCTCGAGCTCGACAAGAACCGCAACAACGTTGTGCTGTCCCGTCGTGCCCTGCTCGAGCAGACGCAGTCCGAGAGCCGCACCACGTTCCTCAACAACCTCCAGAAGGGACAGGTCCGCAAGGGCGTCGTCTCCTCGATCGTCAACTTCGGTGCGTTCGTCGACCTCGGTGGCGTTGACGGCCTGGTTCACGTCTCCGAACTCAGCTGGAAGCACATCGAGCACGCCAGCGAGGTCGTCGAGGTTGGCCAGGAAGTCACCGTCGAGATCCTCGAGGTCGACCTCGAGCGCGAGCGCGTGTCGCTGTCGCTCAAGGCCACCCAGGAAGACCCGTGGCAGGTCTTCGCCCGCACCCACGCCATCGGCCAGGTTGCACCGGGCAAGGTCACCAAGCTCGTCCCCTTCGGCGCGTTCGTTCGCGTTGCAGAGGGCATCGAGGGCCTGGTCCACATCAGCGAACTCTCCGGCAAGCACGTCGAGCTCGCCGAGCAGGTCGTTTCGGTCGGCGACGAGGTCTTCGTCAAGGTCATCGACATCGACCTCGAGCGTCGCCGCATCTCGCTGAGCCTCAAGCAGGCCAACGAGGGTGTCGACCCCGAGGGCACCGAGTTCGACCCGGCGCTCTACGGAATGCTCACCGAGTACGACGACCAGGGCAACTACAAGTACCCCGAGGGCTTCGACCCGGAGACCAACGAGTGGCGCGAAGGCTTCGAAAACCAGCGCGAGAAGTGGGAGCAGGACTACGCTGCAGCCCAGGCTCGCTGGGAAGCCCACAAGAAGCAGGTCGCGTCCGCGAACGACGAGATCATCGCCGTCGGCGACGTTCCCTCCGCAGCTGGCAACTCGTTCTCGAGCGAGACGGCCGGAGCCGGAACGCTTGCTGACGACGAGGCACTCGCCGCACTGCGCGAGAAGCTCAGCAGCAACAACTAGCACGCAGCTCCACCGCAACACCAGAACCGGCCGGACCCTTCGGGGCCCGGCCGGTTTTCTGCGCCCTGGCCACATCGGTAGCATTGCCGGGGTGTACCTCATTGGACTGACCGGCGGGATCGCATCCGGCAAGAGCACCGTTGCGAGCGCCCTCACGGAACACGGGGCCGTCGTCATCGATGCGGATCGCCTCGCCCGCGAAGTCGTCGAACCGGGCAGCCCCGTCCTGGCGGCGATCGCGGCGGAGTTCGGCACCGCTCTCGTCGGACCGGACGGTGCGCTGGACCGGCCCAGACTCGGCGCGATCGTCTTCGGCGACCCGGCGGCCCTGGCGAGGCTCAACGCGATCGTGCACCCCGCAGTGCGGTCGCTCACGAACGCACGCATTCGTGCAGCCGGGCTCGCGAATCCCTCGGCGGTGGTCGTCTACGACGTACCCCTTCTGGTCGAGGCGGCCGTCGAGCATCCGTTCGACCTCGTCGTCGTCACCCAGGCGACTCCGGAGACCCGGATGCAACGGATGGTCGACCTGCGCCGGATGAGCCAGGAGGACGCGGCCATGCGCATCCGCGCCCAGGCCGATGATGCCGAACGGCTTGCGATCGCCGACGTCGTGATCGACACCGATGGCACCCTGGAACACACCCTGCGACAGGTCGACGCGCTCTGGGAACGCGTGCGGAGCGCCGGAAACTCTGCCGGCACCGAGAGTGTCGGTGGTCGAATCTAGACTGGAGGGATGGAACCCACGCGATCCGTACATCCCTTTGAGGTCGTGAGCGAATACACGCCGAGCGGCGACCAGCCGACCGCGATCAAAGAACTCGCCGAACGCATCAACGCCGGTGAAACCGACATCGTGCTCCTCGGAGCCACCGGAACCGGCAAGTCCGCGACGACCGCCTGGCTGATCGAACAGGTGCAGCGCCCGACGCTCGTGCTCGCGCACAACAAGACCCTCGCAGCCCAGCTCGTGAACGAGTTCCGCGAGCTGATGCCGAACAACGCCATCGAGTACTTCGTGTCGTACTACGACTACTACCAGCCGGAGGCGTACGTCCCGCAGACGGACACCTTCATCGAGAAGGACTCCTCGATCAACGCCGAGGTCGAGCGGCTCAGGCACTCCACCACGAACTCGCTCCTGAGCCGCCGCGACGTCGTCGTCGTCTCCACCGTGTCCTGCATCTACGGCCTCGGCACACCCGAGGGATACATGGAGGCCATGATCGCCCTCCAGGTGGGCCAGAAGGTCGACCGTGACTGGCTGATCCGCAAGTTCGTTGCGATGCAGTACCAGCGCAACGACGTCGACTTTTCCAGGGGCCACTTCCGGGTGCGCGGCGACACCATCGAGATCATCCCGATGTACGAGGAACTCGCGATCCGGATCGAGATGTTCGGCGATGAGATCGAGGCGCTCTACAGCCTGCACCCGCTCACCGGTGACATCGTCCGCAAGCTCGAATCCGTGTCCGTTTTCCCCGGCTCGCACTACGTCGCGAGCACCGAGACCATGCAGCGGGCCATCGTCACCATCCAGGAAGAACTCGCCGAACGGCTCGGCCAGCTCGAACGGGAAGGCAAACTGCTCGAGGCGCAGCGACTTCGGATGCGCACGACCTTCGACCTCGAGATGATGGAACAGATCGGCTTCTGCTCCGGCATCGAGAACTACTCCCGGCACATCGACCAGCGGTCACCGGGGGAGGCGCCGCACTGTCTCCTCGACTACTTCCCCGACGACTTCCTGATGGTCATCGACGAATCCCATGTCACCGTCCCGCAGATCGGGGCGATGTACGAGGGGGACTCGTCCCGCAAACGCACGCTCGTCGAGCATGGCTTCCGGCTCCCGAGCGCCCTCGACAACCGGCCGCTCAAGTTCAACGAATTCAAGGACAGGGTCGGCCAGACCGTGTACCTGTCCGCCACGCCCGGGAAATACGAGATGGGCATCGCAGACGGCATCGTCGAACAGATCATCCGCCCGACCGGGCTCATCGACCCGCAGATCATCGTCAAGCCGTCCAAGGGACAGATCGACGACCTCCTCGAGGAGATCCACAAGCGCGTCGCACTCAACGAGCGGGTACTCGTCACGACCCTCACCAAGAAGATGGCCGAGGAACTCACGGACTTCCTCACCGAGGCCGGCGTCCGGGTGCGCTACCTGCACTCCGACGTCGACACCCTGCGCCGGGTCGAGCTCCTCACCGAGCTCCGCGCGGGCGTGTACGACGTCCTCGTCGGCATCAATCTCCTCCGGGAGGGCCTCGACCTGCCCGAGGTGTCGCTCGTCGCAATCCTCGACGCCGACAAGGAAGGGTTCCTGCGCTCCGCAACCTCCCTCATCCAGACGATCGGCCGGGCCGCCCGGAACGTCTCCGGCGAGGTGCACATGTACGCCGACCGGCTGACCGCCTCGATGGAACGCGCGATCGACGAGACCGACCGCCGCCGCGAAAAGCAGGTCGCCTACAACACCCTGCACGGCATCGACCCCACTCCGCTCCGCAAACGGATCGCCGACATCACCGACATCCTCGCGCGGGAAGAGGCCGACACCGCCGAGCTCCTCGCCGGTCGCGACGCCCGGCGCAAGGTCGCGGCGACCCCGCTCCGCACCGGCATCGCCGCGAACGGAGCCAACGACCTCGAGTCGATCATCGCCGACCTCAGTGGCCAGATGCTCGAGGCCGCGGGCGAGCTCAAGTTCGAACTCGCTGCCCGGCTCCGGGACGAGGTCTCCGAACTCAAACGCGAACTCCGCCAGATGGAGAAGGCCGGGCACATCTGATCAACAACCGCCCAACGTCGCGGTCGGAATTCGAACGTTTGTTCGCTCAGGGCGTGCGTCCGGGGCGCAGGAGTGTCGGTGGCACTCAATAGACTCGAACGGTGTCAATTTCCAAGGTAACGTCCGGGTCCAAGCTCAGTGTCCGCGGTGCGCGTGTGCACAACCTGCACAACGTCGATTTGGAGATCCCCAGGGATTCCCTGGTCGTCTTCACGGGACTGTCCGGTTCGGGCAAGTCCTCACTCGCGTTCGACACCATCTTCGCGGAGGGGCAACGCCGCTACGTCGAGTCGCTCTCCGCGTACGCACGCCAGTTCCTCGGCCAGGTCGACCGGCCGGACGTCGACTTCATTGAGGGGCTCAGCCCCGCCGTCTCGATCGACCAGAAGTCGACCAACCGCAACCCGCGGTCGACTGTCGGCACGATCACCGAGGTCTACGACTACATGCGCCTGCTCTGGGCGCGCATCGGAGTGCCGCACTGCGCCGTCTGCGGCGAGGTCATCCAGGCCCAGACCGTTCAGCAGATCGCCGACCAGCTCATGGAACTTCCGCAGGGCACCCGGTACCAGATCCTGAGCCCGGTCGTCTCCCAGAAGAAGGGCGAGTTCGTCGACCTGTTCAAGGAGCTCGCCGCCGGCGGCTACTCCCGCGCCATGGTCGACGGCACCCAGATCCAGCTCAGCGAACCGCCGACGCTCAAGAAGCAGCTCAAGCACGACATCTCCGTGGTCGTCGACCGCCTCGTCGCGGCGCCGGAACTCCTCAGCCGCCTGACCGACTCCCTCGAGACCGCGCTCAAACTCACCGACGGCATCGTCCAGATCAACTACGTCGACGGGGAGGGTGACGCGGCGTGGCAGAGCTACTCCGAGAAGCTCTCCTGCCCGAACAACCACCCCGTGCAGCTCACCGAGATCGAACCGCGCACCTTCTCCTTCAACGCGCCCTTCGGCGCCTGCCCCGAGTGCTCCGGCCTCGGCACGCGAATGTCCGTCGACCAGGATCTCCTTCTCGGCGACCCTGAGCTCAGCATCGCGGAGGGCGTCGTGCTGCCCTGGACCACCCAGGGCAAGGGACTCTTCCAGTACTACGAGAAGCTGCTCGACGGCCTCGCGCACGACCTCGACTTCTCACTCGACACCCCCTGGGGCGAACTCACGCCCGACGTGCAGAATGCCGTGCTCCGCGGCGACAACTTCGAGGTCCGCGTGAAGTGGAAGAACCGCTACGGCCGTGAGATGAGCTACACCTCCGGCTTCGAAGGCGTCGTGCCGTACATCGAACGCCAGTACCTGCAGGCGGAGTCCGACACCCAGCGGGCCCGCTGGGGCGAGTACCTCCGCGAGATCGACTGCCCGGTCTGCTCG
This sequence comes from Cryobacterium sp. MDB2-A-1, assembly GCF_004402675.1. NCBI lineage: Bacteria > Bacillati > Actinomycetota > Actinomycetes > Micrococcales > Microbacteriaceae > Cryobacterium > Cryobacterium sp. MDB2-A-1. The sequence goes on from NZ_SOFK01000043.1 coordinate 79,271, forward strand.
GGCACCCGGCTCAAGCCCGAGGTCCTCGCCGTGCTGATCCACGGCTCCAGCATCGCGGATGTCTGCAACCTGAGCCTCGCGGACGCCCGGTCGTTCATGGACCTGCTCGAACTGACCGACCGTGAGGCCATGATCGCGGCCCAGGTCCTCCGCGAGATCAAGGCGCGGCTGGACTTCCTGATCCGGGTCGGCCTCAACTACCTGAACCTGGCCCGCGCAGCCGCGAGCCTCTCCGGCGGAGAGGCCCAGCGCATCCGTCTGGCCACGCAGATCGGCTCCGGGTTGACCGGGGTGCTCTACGTGCTCGACGAGCCGAGCATCGGCCTGCACCAGCGGGACAACCGGCGACTCATCGAGACCCTCGTCGCCCTCCGCGACCTCGGCAACACCCTCATCGTCGTCGAACACGACGAGGACACCATCAAGATGGCCGACTGGATCGTCGACATCGGTCCCGGCGCCGGCGTGAACGGCGGCCACGTCGTGCACTCCGGCTCCTACGCGAGCCTCCTGGAGAACCGGGAGTCGCTCACGGGAGACTACCTCGCCGGCCGCAAGTCGATAGAGACGCCTGAGACGCGCAGGCCGATCGACCCTGACCGCCAGATCAACGTGATCGGGGCGGAGGCGAACAACCTCAAGAAGGTCTCCGTGACGTTCCCGCTCGGCACCTTCACCGCCGTCACCGGCGTGAGCGGCTCCGGAAAGTCCTCCCTCGTCAACGACATCCTCTACCGGGTGCTCGCCAACCGGCTGAACGGCGCCCGCAAGCTCCCCGGCAAGCACACCAGGGTCACCGGGCTCGAGCAGCTGGACAAGGTCATCCACGTCGACCAGGCCCCGATCGGCCGCACCCCTCGGTCCAACCCGGCGACGTACACGGGCGTGTTCGACAAGATCCGCACCCTCTTCTCGGAGACGATCGAGGCGAAGGCGCGGGGCTACCTGCCCGGCCGGTTCAGCTTCAACGTCAAGGGCGGCCGCTGCGAAGCCTGCTCCGGCGACGGCACGATCAAGATCGAGATGAACTTCCTGCCCGACGTCTATGTCGCGTGCGAGGTCTGCGGGGGAGCGCGGTACAACCGCGACACCCTCACCGTTCACTACAAGGGCAAGAACATCGCCGAGGTCCTCGACATGCCGATCAGCGAGGCTGCGGAATTCTTCGAGCCGATCTCGGCGATCCACCGCTTCCTGAAGACCCTCGTCGAGGTCGGACTCGGCTATGTGCGCCTCGGCCAGAGCGCCACGACGCTCTCCGGAGGTGAGGCGCAGCGCGTCAAGCTCGCCACCGAACTCCAGCGTCGCTCGAACGGCCGCAGCGTCTACGTGCTCGACGAACCCACGACCGGGCTGCACTTCGAAGACGTGCGCAAGCTCCTGCTGGTGCTCAACAGTCTCGTCGACAAGGGCAACACCGTGATCGTGATCGAGCACAACCTCGACGTGATCAAATCGGCCGACTGGGTGATCGACCTCGGGCCGGAGGGCGGGTCCGGCGGCGGGCGCGTGCTCGCGACCGGAACACCGGAGCACATCGCGACCGTCAAGAAGAGCCACACGGGCACCTTCCTCAAAGAGATCCTGGCGGCGCGCTAAAATTCTGTTCGGCCGGTTTCTGTCCGGCGCGGGGAAGTACCAGGAGAGTTCATGTCGGACGCGTTGAGCTATCGGCCGAAGGCGGGGGAGATCCCCACGGTCCCTGGCGTGTACCGCTTTCGCGACGAGACCGGGCGGGTGCTCTACGTCGGCAAGGCCAAGAACCTGCGCGCCCGCCTCAGCAACTACTTCGCGCCGCTCAGCAGCCTGCACGAGCGCACCCGGCGCATGGTCACGACGGCCGCGTCCGTCGAGTGGACCACAGTCGGAACCGAGGTCGAGGCCCTCCAGCTCGAATGGACCTGGATCAACGAGTTCGACCCGCCGTTCAACGTGCAGTTCAAGGACGACAAGTCCTACCCGTACCTCGCCGTGACCCTCGCAGACGAGGCGCCGCGCGCCCTCGTCACCCGCACCACCGGCATCCGCGGCGCGCGTTATTTCGGCCCGTACCCCAAGGTCTGGGCCGTTCACGAGACGATCGACCTGATGCTCAAGGCCTTCCCGATCCGCACCTGCAACAACGCCAACTACAAACGCGCCATGCAATCGGGGAAACCGTGTTTCGCCGGCCAGATCGGCCGCTGCTTCGGCCCGTGCTCCCAGAAGGTCTCGATCGAGGAGCACCGCGTCATCGTCGACGAATTCGTGAGTTTCATGGCGAGCCAGGACCGCACCATGATCAACCGACTGACCAACGAGATGAAGGCCGCTGCCCTCGGCCAGCAGTACGAGCTCGCGGCCAAACGGCGGGACCAGGTCAAGGCGCTCACGAACGTGCTCGAGAAGAGTGCGGTCGTGCTGCGTGACAACGTCGACATCGACCTGTTCGCCGTCGAGGAGGACGAGCTCGCTGCGGCTGTGCAGCTGTTCATCGTGCGCGGCGGCCGGATCCGCGGTGTCCGCGGCTGGGTCGTCGACAAGGAGCTGGACCTGACAACAGGGGAGCTGATCGATTCCCTGCTGCAGACCGCATACTCCAGGGACGCCGTGCCGCCGCGGGAGGTCGTCGTCCCGTTGCTTCCTGACGACTCCGCAGCGCTCGAAGAATGGCTCGGCGGCATCGCCGGGCGCAAGGTGCACCTCGTGGCCGCCCAGCGCGGCGAGAAGGCCGCTCTGCTCGCGACGGCCACCCAGAACGCACGGCAGGCACTGATGCTCTACAAGACCCGCCGCAGCTCCGACTTCGTCGCACGCTCCAAGGCGCTCGAGGACATCCAGGAGGCGCTCGGTATGGACTCGGCGCCGCTCCGAATGGAGTGTTATGACGTCTCGCACCTGAGCGGCACGAACATCGTCGCCTCGATGGTGGTCTTCGAAGACGGGCTTCCACGCACGGACGAATACCGGCGCTTCAGCATCCCGGAGTCCACAGACGACACCGACTCGATCTACCGCACCCTGACCAGGCGCCTCGCCTACCTCGTGCCAGACGACGGCCCTGCAACGGATGCCGGCACGGAGCCCGCACCGGATCCCGCGGGTGCGTCGCCGGACTCGCCGGCCAGACGCAAGAAGTTCCGGTACCAGCCGAACCTCCTGATCGTCGACGGCGGCCAGCCGCAGGTCGCTGCGGCGGCCAGGGCGCTTCGCGAATCCGGGGTCACCGGCATCCAGCTGTGCGGCATCGCCAAGCGCCTCGAGGAGATCTGGCTGCCGGACTCGGACTATCCCGTCATCCTGCCGCGCAACAGCGACGCACTCTTCCTCATCCAGCGGATCCGGGACGAGGCCCACCGCTTCGCGATCACCCACCAGCGCGCCCGCCGCAAACGCGACATCGCAACGGTCCTCGGCGAGATCGCCGGCCTCGGCCCGGCACGGGTCAAAGTGCTGTTGCAGCATTTCGGATCCGTCGCCCGGCTCAAAGAGGCCCCCATCGAGGCAATCGCGGAGGTCCGCGGCATCGGACCAGGCCTCGCGGCGACGATCCACCAGCACTTTCGCGCCTGAAACCGATCTCGGTCGGTAGGCTGGACTGACAGGCCCACCACCGACAGAAGGCGCACCCCCAGGATGACGGAGAACGACAAGCAGGAAATGCTTATCGTCACGGGAATGTCCGGGGCCGGGCGTTCGACAGTGGCCAACGCCCTCGAAGACCTCGGCTGGTACGTCGTCGACAACCTTCCGCCGCAAATGCTGCGCCCGCTCGTCGAACTCGCCGGCAAGGCGGGCACGAGCCTGCCCAAGATCGCCGCCGTCGTGGACATCCGCGGCCGTGACTTCTTCGCGGACTTCCAGGAGATCGTGCAGTCCCTCCGCAACGGCTCCCAGTTGCGCGTGATCTTTCTCGAGGCCAGGGACGACGTCCTCGTGCGGCGTTTCGAGTCCGTGCGCCGTCCGCATCCGCTGCAGGGCGACGGCACCATCCTCGATGGCATCGACGCCGAACGCACCCGGTTGCGCGCCGTCCGTGAATCGTGCGACATGGTCATCGACACGTCCGACCTCAACATCCACCAGCTCGCGACGACCATCAGCGAACGCTTCGCGGCCGAAGATGCCGCAGGCGTGCACGTCACGGTCATGAGTTTCGGCTTCAAGTACGGTCTTCCCACGGATGTCGACATGGTTGCCGATGTCCGTTTCCTGCCGAATCCGTTCTGGGTGCCCGAACTCCGCTCCCACACCGGACAGGACCCCGAAGTGCGGGACTACGTGCTGGCCCAGGAAGGCGCCCTGGACTTCATCGAGCACTACTCCCTGGCGCTCGCACCGGTGCTGGCGGGCTACCAGCGCGAGAACAAACGCCACGCCACCATCGCCATCGGCTGTACGGGCGGCAAGCATCGCTCGGTGGCGATGGCCCGCGAAATCGCTCGCCGGATCGGCGATCTGCCCGGAGTCGCGATAAGCCTCAAGAATCGCGACCTCGGCCGGGAGTAAGACCCCGCCCGGTGCGCCGCCCCGCGGGCTGCGCCGGGCCACACAGACCACAGACCGACCCATTTTGGGGTCAGTACGACAGAATGGACAAACGATTGGCACTCACGGCCGACGTCAAAGATGAACTTGCACGGGTTGACGTGTCGAAGACCACGGTGCGGGCGGCGGAGCTCGCGACGATCCTGCGATTCTCCGGCGGCCTGCACATGATCAACAGCCGGATCGCGATCGAATCCGAGCTCGACACCGCACTCCTCGCCCGCCGGGTGCGGAAGGACCTCGCCGAACTCTACGGCGTCCGCAGCGAAGTCTCCGTGATTTCGGCATCCGGCCTGCGCCGCACCAGCCACTTCCTGGTGCGCGTGCTCGATGGGGGAGAAACCCTGGCCAGACAGACCGGCCTGCTCGACGCCCGGCGACGCCCCATCCGAGGTCTGCCGAACCGGCTGACCACGGGGTCCAAGGAAGAGATCGCCGCCGTCTGGCGCGGTGCGTTCCTCGCGAACGGCTCCCTCACCGATCCCGGTCGCTCGGCGGCCCTCGAAGTGACCTGCCCGGGCAACGAGGCCGCGATGGCCCTCGTCGGTACGGCCGGTCGACTCGGCGTCGTCGCCAAGGCCCGTGAGGTGCGGGGCGTGCACCGGGTCGTGATCCGCGACGGCGACGCCATCGGCGCCATGCTCGTGCACATGGGTGCGGCGGAGACCGTGCTCAACTGGGAAGCGCTCCGACAGCGCCGTGAGGTGCGCGCAACGGCCAACCGCCTCGTCAATTTCGACGACGCCAACCTCCGCCGCAGCGCGCAGGCCGCCGTTGCGGCGTGCGCCCGCGTGCAGCGCGCGATGGAAATCCTCGGCAGCGATATTCCGGAACACCTCCGTTACGCAGGCGAGTTGCGCCTCTCGTTCCGCGACTCCAGCCTCGACGAACTGGGCCACCACGCCGATCCGCCCATGACGAAGGACGCCGTCGCCGGACGCATCCGCCGCTTGCTCGCCATGGCGGACAAAAAGGCCGTCGACCTCGGGATCCCCGGAACCGATGCGAACCTTCCGGCTGACCTCGACGATGTTTGAGGCCCCCTCGTCAGCGGGGCACCCTGACCTGAGTAGACTTGAAACGTCGCTTACACACTCGTGGCGGAGTACTTCGCGCCAACTCGACAGAGGAGATATGAATGGCTGAATACACTTTGCCCGCTCTCGCCTATGACTACTCGGCGCTCGCGCCGAGCATCAGCGGCACCATCATGGAACTTCACCACAGCAAGCACCACCAGGCCTACGTGACCGGCGCGAACACCGCCCTCGCGCAGCTTGCGGAAGCTCGCGACTCCGGCCACCTGGCCAACGTCAACAAGCTTGAAAAAGACCTCGCCTTCAACCTCGGCGGTCACGTCAACCACTCCATCTTCTGGACCAACCTCTCCCCGGACGGCGGCGACAAGCCCACAGGCGAGCTTGCGAGCGCCATCGAGGACTTCTTCGGTTCCTTCGACAAGTTCCAGGCGCACTTCACGGCGGCAGCCCTCGGTGTGCAGGGATCCGGCTGGGCGGTGCTCGCCTGGGATTCGATCGGGCAGCGCCTGATCATCCAGCAGTTCTTCGACCAGCAGTCGAACTTCGCAGCCGGCACGATTCCGGTACTCATGCTCGACGTCTGGGAGCACGCGTACTACCTCGACTACCGCAACGTGCGTGCGGACTACGTGAAGGCATTCTGGAACATCGTCAACTGGGCGAACGTCCAGGACCGATTCACGATCGCTCGCGAAAAGACCAACGGGCTTCTGCTGCTCTCATAGCGCAGCCGTAGGACGGGCCCCGTGAGGGGCCCGTCCCCCGTGTATTTCACCCACAAGAAACCGCGCTTCGGCGCACAAGATTAGGAGACATTCGTGTCTGTAAAGATCGGTATTAATGGCTTTGGCCGCATTGGCCGCAATTATCTTCGCGCCGCCCTGGCGCAGGGCAGCGACATCGAGATCGTCGCCGTCAACGACCTGACCGACACGAAGACGTTGGCCCACCTTCTTAAATATGACTCCATCACCGGACGCCTGAACGCCACCGTTTCCGTCGAGGGCGACTCCATCCTCGTCAACGGCAAGCCGATTAAGGTTCTCGCCGAGCGCGACCCGGCCAACCTTCCCTGGGGCGCCCTGGGCGTCGACATCGTCATCGAGTCCACCGGCCGCTTCACCAAGGCGGAGGATGCGCGCAAGCACATCACCGCAGGCGCCAAGAAGGTCATCGTTTCCGCTCCCGCCTCAGGCGACGCAGCGACGATCGTCATGGGTGTCAACGAGCAGGACTACGACCCGGCCAAGTTCGACATCATCTCCAACGCGTCCTGCACCACGAACTGCCTCGCGCCCTTGGCCAAGGTCTTCAACGACAACTTCGGCATCAAGTCCGGCCTGATGACGACGATCCACGCGTACACCGCCGACCAGAACCTCCAGGACGGCCCGCACTCCGACCTGCGTCGCGCCCGCGCCGCAGCCATCAACATCATCCCGACCTCGACCGGTGCGGCCAAGGCCCTCGGCATCGTCCTCCCCGAGCTCAAGGGCAAGCTTGACGGCTTCGCACTGCGCGTTCCGGTTCCCACCGGTTCCATCACCGACCTCACCGTCATCGCGGAGCGCCCCGTCACGATCGAAGCGATCAAGGCTGCCTACAAGGCTGCTGCGGAGTCCGGTCCCCTCAAGGGCATCCTGATGTACACGGAAGACGAGATCGTCTCCAGCGACATCGTGACGGACCCGCACTCCTCGATCTTCGACGCCGGCCTGCTGCGCGTCATCGGCGACCAGGTCAAGCTGTCGTCCTGGTACGACAACGAGTGGGGCTACTCCAACCGCATGGTTGACCTCACCGCGCTCGTCGCCAAGAGCCTGTAGCAGGGGCCCGCAGTGACGCTTCGTACAATCGAATCGCTGGGGCTGCTCACCGGAAAACGCGTCATCGTCCGCTGTGACCTGAACGTGCCGTTGAAAGACGGCGAGATCACGGACGATGGTCGCGTTCGCGCGTCCCTCCCGACCATCAAGGCGCTGCTCGAACAGGGCGCCCGCGTGGTCATCGTCTCCCACCTCGGACGGCCGAAGGGTGCACCGGAAGAGAAGTACAGCCTCGCGCCCGTCGCAGTGCGCCTTGCGCAACTGCTCGGACACGACGTCGCCTTCGCGACCGACACCGTCGGTGACGCCGCCAAGGCCGCCGTCGGCGCGCTGTCCAACGGCGACGTCGTCGTGCTCGAAAACCTCCGGTTCAACCCGGGGGAGACGAGCAAGGTCGACGCAGAGCGGGTCGCCTTCGCGACCGAGCTCGCCGCCCTCGGCGACGTCCTCGTGTCCGACGGCTTCGGCGTCGTTCACCGCAAGCAGGCAAGCGTGTACGACCTGGCAGCAATCCTGCCGAGCGCTGCCGGCCTGCTGATCGCTGCCGAGCTCGACGTGCTCGACCGTCTCACCGAAAAGCCGGAGGCGCCGTACACGGTCGTCCTCGGCGGCTCGAAGGTCTCGGACAAGCTCGGCGTGATCGGTCACCTCCTGCCGCGGGTCAACTCGCTGCTGATCGGTGGCGGAATGCTCTTCACCTTCCTCGCAGCTCAGGGCCACAAGGTGGGCGCAAGCCTGCTCGAGGCCGACCAGATCGAAACCGTTCGCGGTTACCTGGTCGAGGCCGAGCGCCTGGGCGTGAAGATCGTCCTGCCGACGGATGTCGTCGTCGCCTCCAAATTCGGAGCTGACGCCGAGCACGTGGTCACCGCTGCCGACTCGATCGAGGACACCGCATTCGGTGCCACCGGTCTGGGCCTCGACATCGGACCGGACACGGCGGCGGCATTCGCCGCGATCATCCGCGCATCGAAGACGGTGTTCTGGAACGGCCCCATGGGCGTGTTCGAGCTCGCACCGTTTGCTGAGGGCACCCGTGTGGTGGCCGCCGCACTCACAGAGGTTGACGGTCTCAGCGTCGTCGGAGGTGGCGATTCCGCCGCCGCCGTGCGCACGCTCGGATTCACGGACGACCAGTTCGGTCACATTTCTACCGGTGGCGGCGCGAGCCTTGAGTTCCTCGAAGGCAAGCGTCTCCCAGGACTGGAGGTCCTCGGATGGCAGTAAACACTCAGCGCACCCCGCTGATTGCAGGCAATTGGAAGATGAACCTGGATCACCTCCAGGCCATCGCGTTCGTGCAGAAGCTCGCCTGGAACCTCAAGGACGCCAAGCACGACTTCGCGGCCGTCGAGGTTGCGGTGTTCCCGCCGTTCACCGACCTTCGCTCCGTGCAGACGCTCGTGTCAGCCGACAAGCTGCCCGTCGTCTTCGGCGCGCAGGACGTCTCGGCGCACGATTCCGGCGCCTTCACGGGTGAGATCTCCGGCGCGTTCCTCGCTCAGCTCGAGTGCACGTACGTGCTCATCGGGCACTCCGAGCGTCGCACGCTGCACGGTGAGAACGACGAGGAGGTGGCCGCGAAGGTCACCGCCGCCGTCAAGCACGGACTCGTTCCGATCATCTGCGTCGGCGAGACCGCCGCGGACCTGGAACTGCACGGTCCGAGCGCCGTCCCTGTCGCCCAGCTGCGCACCGCACTGTCCGGCATCGACAGCGCGGCCGACATCGTAGTGGCATACGAGCCCGTGTGGGCCATCGGCTCCGGCCAGGCGGCAACGCCTGAGCAGGCCGAACAGGTCGCAGCCCAGCTGCGCCTGGTCCTCAGCGAGACCCTCGGACAGGATGTGGCCGACAAGACCCGCATCCTCTACGGCGGTTCCGTGAAGGGCGTCAACATCGCGGGCTACATGCGCGAACCCAACGTCGACGGAGCGCTCGTCGGCGGGGCAAGCCTGGATATCGACGAGTTCTCGAGCATCGTCCGATTCCAGAAGCACGTGGGCGTCTAGCCCGAAGTTCCACCTGATATCACCGCTCCAGCCCGCCACCCCGACCAGGGGAGGCGGGCTGGTTCGTCAGTCAGGCTATGATGATCACTGATCCCGGTGGAGAAACTCCACCATTCTGAAAGGTTTCGCGTGCAGATTCTCCAGGTCGTGTTGCAGGTTGTCCTCGGACTGACGAGCCTCCTGCTCACCATGCTCATCCTCCTGCACAAGGGCCGTGGTGGTGGCCTCTCCGATATGTTCGGTGGCGGCGTCACCTCGAACCTCGGCGCCTCCGGCGTTGCGGAACGAAACCTCAATCGCATCACCGTGATCCTCGCCGTCCTCTGGATCGCGTGCATCGTCGTCCTGGGCCTCATCACCAAGTTCGACACGGCACTGTAACTCCCTCACACCCCCTTCGCTTTTCCCACACCCGTGGCCGTGCGGCCACAAGCACAATCGCCTTTCATGGAGGAACACAATGGCATCTGGTGGCAGCGCAATTCGTGGATCCAGGGTCGGAGCCGGCCCCATGGGGGAGCAGGACCGCGGTTTCCAGGCGGACCGGATCCGCGTCTCCTACTGGGACGCTCTCGGCAACGAGACCGTCCGCTTCTTCGCGGCGAACCTGCCCGATGATGAAATCCCCGAGACGATCGACTGCCCGTCCTCTGGGCTTCCGGCCGGCCGCGACAAGGAGAACCCGCCGTCCGTCGTGAAGCTCGAACCGTACAAGACGCACCTCGCCTACGTGAAGGAGCGCCGCACGGAAGAGGAAGCGGACTCCCTTCTCGAGGAAGCCCTGCTGCAGCTGCGCATTCGCCGCGGCAAGCTCTCCGCCACCAACTAGCTCCGGTCCTTTCGTCCATCGGACACGAAAAAGCCCCGACCTCGGTCGGGGCTTTTTCGTGCGCGAACGGTGTCAGAACGACGACGCGGTCAGGTTCTCCGGTACCTCTGCGGCCGCTTCCCGGTCCACGAAGAAGTTCGTGTAGCGGCGCCCCTTGATGCCCGCAACAGGAACCTCGTCCCTGCTGGCACCGGCGAGTGCGAGCCCGAGGGCGGATGCCTTGTCCGGCCCTGCGAGGACCAGCCAGATGCAGCGCGACGAGTTCAGGGCAGGGCGGCTCAGGGTGAGCCGTTCGGCCGGGGGCTTGGGGGAGTTGCGCACCGTGAGCACGCTCGCGGTGTCCTCGCGGATTCCCGGGAGGTGCGGGAACAGCGAGGCGATGTGCCCGTCCGGGCCGACGCCGAGGAAGGTGATATCGAAGCGCGGCAGCACGGTTCCGTCGTTCGAGGCTGCCTCGAGCTCCTCCGCATAGGCCGCTCCGGCCGCGTCGAGGTCGAGCGGTCCGTCGGAGGACGCAAACGGGTGGATGTTCTCCGCGGGGATGTCGAGGTGGTCGAGGAGTGCGGTACGGGCCTGGAGTTCGTTGCGTTCCGGGTCGGCGTACGGCAACCAGCGTTCGTCGCCCCACCAGAAGTTCACGTGCTCCCAGTCGACGGTGTCCCTGGCCGCGGAAGCGTTGACAGCGTCGAGCACCTCTGTCGCGACGCTTCCCCCGGTGAGGACGACATGGATGTCGCCCTCCTCGTGGAGGAGGTCGACCGCGGTGGTGATGAATCGTGCCGCGACCGATGCGGCGAGGGCCGCCCGGTCTGCATGCACTAGTACGCGTCGTTCGTGTGTCACGGTCGTCCTCCGGTTTTGTCTGCAACCGCGTCCAGGTTCGGCAGTCCGCGGGTGATCACTTCACCATACAACTCGTCGGGATCGAGCCGGCGAAGCTCGTCGCTGAGGCAATCCCGGAGGCTGCGGCGCTTGAGGGTGAGGTCCTGCACGGGCTGGCCGGGCTGGGTGAGGGTTGCGATGCCCGGCAGTTCACGCTCGAGCGAGATCACACCGGATGCCCGGGTGAAGTGCACGCCGTGGATTCCGCTCGCTTTGGCCCCACCGGTGAACTCGTAGTCGACGTCCACGGCGAGCTGGAGCTGCAGCCAGGCGGCGAGCAGCGTCGTCGAGGGGGAGTCGGCCGCGCCGGAGACCTGGACGGCTGTGACGGCTTCGTACGGCGGCTGGTCGAGAACGGCGGCGAGCTGTGCCCGCCAGAGCGTGAGCCGCGTCCAGGCGAAGTCGGTGTCGCCGGGGCGGTACGAGGAGCACAGCCGGTGCAGGGCGGCCTGCGGGTCCGGCTGGGCGGAGGAATCCGTGATCCGCCGGTAGGCGAGGCGCCCGAGCGGAGAGTCCGCCGGGATGACGGGGGCGACGCCCGGCCACCACGTCACGACGGGGGCATCGGGCAGCAGGAGGCCTGTGACCAGGCTCTCCGGGTCGCTCGCGGCTTCGCCGTACGCGCGCAGCACGATGACTTCGCTCGCCCCGGCGTCTCCGCCGACGCGGATCTCCGCGTCGACCTTCGCGTCGACGGGGGTCTCCGATTCGGTTTCTTCCTGGGTGGAGACGACGATGACGCGCATCGGATGTTCACGGGATGCGTCGTTTGCGGCCTCGATGGCCTCCTCCTCGCGTCCCATGGTCGACGCGATGATCAGGGTCAGCACCCGGCCGAGGGCGACGGCGCCGCCCTCTTCCCGGATGCGGACGAGGGCCTTCGAGATCTTCGAGGTGTTCGTGTCTGGCAGATCGACGATCATGGGCGCCTCCATTGACGGCCGTCCCTGGCCAAGAGCTCGTCCGCGGACGAGGGGCCCCAGGTTCCGGGGCGGTACTGTTCGGGCTGGCCCTGCTCGGACCAGAACTTCTCGACCGGGTCGAGGATCTTCCACGAGAGTTCGACCTCTTCGTGACGGGGGAACAACGGCGGGTCGCCGAGGAGCACGTCGAGGATCAACCGTTCGTACGCCTCCGGGCTCGCCTCGGTGAAGGCATGGCCATAGCCGAAGTCCATCGTGACGTCGCGCACCTGCATGCCGACGCCGGGGACCTTGGAGCCGAAGCGGATCGTGACGCCCTCGTCGGGCTGCACCCGGATCACGAGTGCATTGGATCCGAGGGCAGCCGTGTTCTCCTTGGCGAACAGATGCTGGGGGGCGCGCTTGAACACGACAGCGATCTCGGTCACCCTGCGGCCGAGGCGCTTGCCTGCCCGCAGATAGAACGGCACGCCGGACCAGCGGCGCGTCTCGATGGTGAGGCGCAGCGCCGCGTAGGTTTCCGTGAGCGACTCCGGGTCCATTCCGTCCTCTTCGAGGAATCCGAGAACCTTCTCACCGCCCTGCCAACCGCCGGCGTACTGGCCGCGGGCGGTTCCGGTCGCGAGGTTGTCCGGGAGTCGGACGGATGCGAGGACCTTCTCCTTCTCGGTGCGCAGGTCGGCCGCGTCGAAGGAGATGGGCTCCTCCATCGCCGTGAGGGCGAGGAGCTGCAGGAGGTGGTTCTGGATCACGTCCCTGGCGGCACCGATTCCGTCGTAGTAGCCCGCGCGTCCTCCGACGCCGATGTCCTCGGCCATCGTGATCTGCACATGGTCGACGTTGTTCGAGTTCCAGATCGGTTCGTAGAGCTGGTTCGCGAAGCGCAGCGCGAGAATGTTCTGCACCGTCTCCTTGCCCAGATAGTGGTCGATCCGGAACACGGAGTCGGGCGGGAACACGGATTCGACGACGTCGTTGAGCTCACGGGCGGTCTTCAGGTCGCTGCCGAAGGGCTTTTCGATCACGACACGACGCCACTGGCCGTCCTTCTGTTCGGCGAGGCCGGACCGGCGCAACTGGCCGACGACCTGCGGGAACGCCTTCGGCGGGATCGACAGGTAGAACGCATGGTTGCCCATCGTGCCCCGCTCGCGGTCGAGCTCGGCGATGGTGTCCTTGAGCCGTTCGAAGGAGTCGTCGTCGTCGAAGGTGCCCTGCACGAAGCGGATGCCCTCGGAGAGCTGGGCCCAGACATCCTCGTTGAACTCGGTGCGGGCATACTGCTTGACCGAGTCGTGGACCACTTGGGAGAAGTCCTCGTCGTCCCAGTCGCGCCTCGCGAAGCCGACGAGGGCGAATCCGGGCGGAAGGAGTCCGCGGTTGGCGAGGTCGTAGACCGCGGGCATGAGTTTCTTCCGGGACAGGTCGCCGGTTACGCCGAAGATCACGAGGCTCGAGGGCCCCGCGATGCGATTCAGACGGTAATCAGAGGACGACCGCAGCGGATTGAACTCCGGGGTGATTTCCACCGGGGACATGCAACTCCTTTTCTGTGGCAACGAGGCCCGCCGGAGCAGGCCCCGCTGCAGGGGACGACTTCTACTTGAGGGCGCCGAACAGGGCGGCGATATTCGCCGCGGGGTCGGTGAGAGTGAGGGTGAGCACCGGACGGCCGTGCTGAGCGAGAACACTCGCGTCGCCGCTGGCCTGCGCCTGAATGAGTTCGCCGAAGGTGAACGGACGATCCGGAATCGACAGGTCCTCCTGTGCGGTCGCGAGGATCTGCAGGAACACACCGGATGGCTGACCGCCCTTGTGGAGCTGGCCGGTCGAGTGCAGGAACCGGGGGCCCCAGCCGAATGTGACGGGACGTTTCGAGAGCTTCGCGACCAGGTCACGGATGCCGGCGAGCTGTGGCAGCTCGAGGCGGTTCACGTAGGCCTGGACGGAGACGTACCCGTCGGGGCCGAGCTCCTCGAGGAGCGCGTCGATCGCTGAGGCGAGGTCGCTCGCCGCGCCGATGACGTGTGCGGTGCCGCGCACCTCGATGCCGTCGGAGATGAACGCCGCGGGCGCCGGCTCGGGTCGGCCGTCGAGCAGCGCGCGGGTGGCGACCTTGGCTGCCTCCACGTCCGGTTGGTCGAAGGGGTTGATCCCGAGCAGCCGTCCAGCGACCACGGTGGCGTATTCCCAGACCAGGAATTGTGCGCCGAGGGTGCCGCTCACGCGGATCTCATCGGTGCCGTCCGCGGGAAAGATCGTGGTGCCCGCGTCCTCGACGAGGCGCAGGACCTGCAGGTCCGGGAGGTTCTCGGTGAGTTCGGGGGCGCCGAGCTCGAGGACAACGGGGAGGATTCCGGTGCCGATCTTGCCGGTCGACTCCGCGATGAGCTGTTCCGCCCAGTCAGGGAACCCGACGATGTGGGTGCCGTCTGCGACGAGCGCGAGCTTGTCACGCCGTGGCTCCGTCGCAGCGATCGCGGCGCCGAGGATGAGCCCGGGGTTTTCCGGGCTGTCGACCGCGAGCGCGAGCGAAACGGCCTCCGCCTCGTCGAGCAGCTCACCGATGTCGACGCCGGCGAGTCCCGATGGAACCAGCCCGAACGCGGTGAGCACGGAGAAACGTCCTCCCACGGTCGGGTCCGCGTTGAAGACGCGGTAACCGGCCGCCCGAGCGGAGGTGTCGAGCGGCGAACCGGGGTCGGTCACGACGACGATGCGGCCGATGGGGTCGATGCCGGCTTCCCGGAAGGCGCGTTCGAACACGCGACACTGGCTGTCGGTCTCCGCGGTCGACCCGGACTTCGAGGAGACGACCAGCGCCGTCTCCGCGAGGTGGTCGTCGAGGGCCGCGAGTACCTGGCCGGGGTCGGTCGAGTCGAGCACGGTCAACGCGACGCCGGCCGTGCGGGTGATGACCTCCGGTGCGAGCGAGGAACCGCCCATGCCGGCGAGCGCGATCCGGGTGACACCGGCCGAGGCCAGGGTCGCCCGGAGAGCGAGGATCTCCGGGACGAGCGGGCGTGAAACGGCAACGGACTCGGTCCAGCCGAGACGCTTGGCCGCCTCGGACTCGGCCTCAGGGCCCCACAGTGCGGGGTCGAGGGCCGTGATCCCCGAGGCGACCAGGTCGGACACCAGGGTGGGAACGGTTCGGCGTGCCGCATCGGCCGCCGCCCCGGTCACCGCGATGCGGAAACTCACAGGGCCGACGGGGCTTCCGCGTTGTTCTTGGCTGCGTCCAGGGCAACCGTCACGGTGTCGAGGAGTTCATTCCAGGAAATGATGAACTTCGCAACGCCCTCGGACTCGAGGACCTGCGTGACGTCGACGTAGGAAACGCCTTCGTTCGCAAGGGCGTCGAGGACAGCGTTCGCCTCGTCGTATGCGCCCGTGATCGAGTCCGCCGGGATGACCCCGTGGTCGAAGGTCGCGTCGAGGGTCTTCTCCGGCATGGTGTTGACGACCTCGGGCGCGACGAGGTTCGTCACGTAGAGGGTGTCGGGGAGCGCTGCATCCTTGACGCCCGTCGACGCCCAGAGCGGACGCTGCTTGTTGGCGCCGGCCGCGAGGAGGCCGAGGGCGCGCTCGGTGGAGAAGGCCTGCTGGAAGACCTCGTATGCGAGCTGCGCGTTCGCGACGCCGGCCTTGCTCTTGAGGGCGATCGCCGTCTCGGTGCCGATGGCCTCGAGGCGCTGGTTGATCTCGGTGTCGACGCGGGAGACGAAGAAGGACGCGACGGAGTGGATCGTGCTCAGGTCGATCCCGGCGGCCTTGGCCTTTTCGAGGCCGGACAGGTACGCGTTGATGACCTCGCGGTGACGCTGCAGGCTGAAGATCAGGGTGACGTTCACGCTGATGCCGAGGGCGATCGTCGCGGTGATGGCCTCGAGGCCCTCGATGGTCGCGGGGATCTTGATCATGGCGTTGGGGCGGTTGACCTTGGCCCACAGCTCCTGGGCCTGGGCGACGGTTCCGGCGGCGTCGTGGGCGAGGCCGGGCTCGACCTCGATCGAGACGCGGCCGTCGACACCGTTGGTGCGGTCGTAGACGGGACGGAAGATGTCGCTCGCTGCGGTGACGTCGTCGGTCGTGATCTCGAAGACGGCTTCCTGCACGGTCGCGCCGGACGCGGCGAGGGCGGCGACCTGGTCGACGTAGGCTTCGCCCTTGCTGAGCGCGCCGGCGAAGATGGTCGGGTTCGTCGTGACGCCGACGACGTTCCTGGTGTCGATGAGGTCCTGCAGCCCGCCGGAGGCGATGCGCTGGCGGGAGAGGTCGTCGAGCCAGATGCTGACGCCGGCGGCGGAGAGCTCGGCGGTGGGGGTGGTATCGGTCATGGGGACAATCTCCTTGTGATACATGGTGTGTGACGTGTGCGGGAGTCGGGCGGGGAGCTCAGCGTTGCCGCAGGCTCCCCGCCCGGCGGGGAGCTCAGTGAGCGGCGAGCGAGTCCTTCGCGGCGGCGACGACGGCCTCGGTGGTGATTCCGAATTCACGGAACAGCGTCTTGTAATCTGCGGAGGCGCCGAAGTGCTCGATCGAGATGCTGCGGCCGCGGTCGCCGACGTAGCGGTCCCAGGTCAGCGCGATACCGGCCTCGACGGACACGCGGGCGGTGATGCCGGCGGGCAGCACGGACTCGCGGTACTCCGCTGTCTGCTCCCGGAACCACTCGAGGCTCGGCGCAGACACGACGCGGGCGTTGATGCCCTCGGACGCGAGCGCCGCACGGGCGTTCACGGCCAGCTGGACCTCGGAACCCGTGGCGATCAGGATGACGTCGGGGGTGCCGTTCGGCGCTTCGGCGAGAATGTACGCGCCCTTGGCGACGTTGCGGGCGGAGGCGAAGACCTCGCCGCTCGCGTCGCCGTCGCCGCGCTCGAACACGGGGATGTTCTGGCGGGTGAGGACGATGCCCGCGGGGCCTTCGCGGCGCTCGAGGATCGTCTTCCACGCCCAGGAGACCTCGTTGGCGTCGCCGGGGCGCACGACGTCGAGCCCGGGGATGGCGCGGAGGGTCGCGAGCTGCTCGACCGGCTGGTGGGTCGGGCCGTCCTCGCCGAGGGCGACGGAGTCGTGGGTCCAGACGAAGATCGACGGCGCCTTCATCAGCGCAGCGAGGCGAACGGCCGGGCGCATGTAGTCGCTGAAGATCAGGAAGGTGCCACCGAACGGGCGGGTGTTGCCGTGCAGCACGATGCCGTTCAGGATCGCGCCCATCGCGTGCTCGCGGATCCCGAAGTGCAGGACGCGGCCGTACTCGTTGCCGGTCCACTCGTGGGTCGAGTGCTCGGCCGGAATGAAGGACCGGGCACCGCCGATGGTGGTGTTGTTCGACTCGGCGAGGTCGGCGGAACCGCCCCAGAGCTCGGGGATCACGGCGCCGAGCGCGGTGAGGACCTTGCCGGAAGCTGCACGGGTGGAGACCTCGGTGCCGGCCTCGAAGACGGGCAGCGCGGCATCCACGCCCTCGGGCAGGTCGCCGGCCAGGATCCGGTCGAGGAGGACCTTGCCGTCCGGGTTCGCGGCGGCCCAGGCGTCGAACTGCACCGTCCACCGGGCATGCTCGTCGGAGCCGCGGGTGAGCGCCTCGCGGGTGTGCTCGATGACATCGGGGGCGACGAAGAAGTTCTCGGCCGGATCGAAGCCGAGGACCTCCTTCACGGCTGCGAGTTCCGCGGCGCCGAGCGCCGAGCCGTGGATCTTGCCGGTGTTCTGCTTCTTCGGGCTCGGCCAGCCGATGATCGTCTTGAGGATGATCAGCGACGGCTTGTCCGTGACGGCCTTCGCCGCGTCGATCGCGTCGTTGAGAGCGTGGAGGTCTTCGACGTATTCGCCGGTCTTCTTCCAGTCCACGGTCTGCACGTGCCAGTGGTAGGCCTCGTACCGGGCGGCGACGTCTTCGGTGAAGGCGATGTTGGTGTCGTCCTCGATCGAGATCTGGTTGGAGTCGTAGATCGCGATCAGGTTGCCGAGCTGCTGGTGGCCGGCGAGGGAGGATGCCTCGCTCGTGATGCCCTCCTGCATGTCGCCGTCGCCCGCGATGACGTAGACGAAGTGGTCGAAGGGGCTCTCGCCCGCCGCGGTCTCAGGGTCGAACAGTCCGCGTTCGAAGCGGGACGCGTATGCGAAGCCGACGGCGGACGCGAGGCCCTGGCCGAGCGGGCCCGTCGTGATCTCGACACCGTCGGTGTGGCCGTATTCCGGGTGACCGGGGGTCTTGGAACCCCAGGTGCGGAGAGCCTTGAGGTCGTCGAGCTCGAGGCCGTAACCGCCCAGGTAGAGCTGGACGTACTGGGTCAGGGAGCTGTGGCCGACCGAGAGAATGAAGCGGTCGCGGCCGATCCATTCATTGTCAGAGGGATCGCGGCGCATGACCTTCTGGAAGAGAAGGTATGCGACGGGGGCGAGGCTCATCGCCGTGCCCGGGTGGCCGTTCCCGACCTTCTCCACGGCGTCCGCCGCGAGAATGCGAGCCGTGTCGACCGCCCTGTTGTCAATCGAATCCCACTGCAGTGCTGCCACTTCGTAGTTACCCTTCGTCAAGCTAGGGCAGGCCTTGGAAACCCGCACCCGTTGGATTGAGCGCGCCCGTGGACATCGACGTCATCCGGCGCGGCAGGCGAATGCCCATTTTCCAGGACGCACCGACACGCGCCATGATTGGCGAGCACCCCCAAGTATAGGCAGTCGGCATGGCCGGGTGAGGTTGACCGGCGTAAAGCTGAACGATCCTCGAATGGGCTTCCGCCCGGCCGGGACTGGTTAGACTCAATCCACTATGCAGATCTCCCAGGACGCGACCCCCGCGGGCGTGCAGGCGCCCGGCGGCAGGGGAGCGCGAGGCTTCCGTCGGACCTTCCTCGCCTACCTCTCCCTGACCAAGCCGCGGGTCGTCGAACTGTTACTCGTTGTGACAGCGCCGACCATGCTGCTCGCCGAACGCGGGATTCCGAGCCTGTGGCTCGTGCTCGCGACCCTCATCGGCGGGGCGCTCAGCGCAGGATCCGCCGGCGCGTTCAACTGCTACATCGACCGCGACATCGATCGCGTGATGAAGCGCACGATGAACCGGCCGCTCGTCACCGGCGAGCTCAGCGACCGGGAGGCCCTCGTCTTCGCGTGGGTGCTCGGTGCCGCGTCGATCGTGTGGCTCCTGGTCTTCACGAACTGGGTCGCCGCGGCTCTCTCGCTCGGCGCAATCCTGCTATACGTCGTTTTCTACACGATCATCCTCAAGCGCCGCACCGCCCAGAACATCGTCTGGGGCGGAATCGCCGGCTGCATGCCCGTACTGATCGGCTGGGCCGCCGTCACCGGCGACCTGTCCTGGCCGCCGCTGATCCTGTTCGCGATCATCTTCCTGTGGACCCCGCCGCACTACTGGCCGCTCTCCATGAAATACCGCGCCGAGTACCAGGCCGCCGGCGTCCCGATGCTCGCCGTCGTGCGCGGACGCGCCCAGGTCGGCCTCCAGGTCATCCTCTACGCGTGGGCGACCGTCGCGTGCTCACTGCTCCTGATCCCGGTCGCTTCGATGGGCCTGCTCTATACCGGGGTCGCGCTCGTCACCGGCGGCTGGTTCATCTACGAGACCCACCGCCTGTACAACCTCGCTATCCGTCACGAGGTGGTCTCGCCGATGCGGGTGTTCCACGGTTCGATCACGTACCTGACACTGCTCTTCGTCGCCGTGGGCGTCGACCCGTTGCTCCCCTTCTAGGTCGCGCGGGGGCTTCCCAGCAGAGCCGGGTGCGTCAGCGTGCGGTTGCCTGGTGCGGAACCGGGGGAGTGGCGTCGTCGGGCTGCGCCACCGGCTCTTTGAGGTGCAGTACGACGGCGGTCATCGCGGCCGCGAGTACGCACGCGAGGACCATGTGGATTCCGACGAGGCCGGTCGGTAGTCCGGTGTTCGCCTGAACGAGCCCCACGACGACCTGGACGGCCTCGACACCGAGCAGGGCCAGGGTCCAGGTGCGGAGCGACCGGCCGAGGCCCCAGGCGCCGATGACGAGGGCGATGGTGAGCGCGACGGTCAGGTAGGCGGGCCAGCTGTGCACGTGCTGCAGGAACTCCGAGTCGAGCCCGTTTCGCGGTGCGTTCTCGTCACCGGCGTGCGGCCCGGAACCGGTCGTAAGGATGCCGACGACGATTGTGACGGCGACCACGGCGCTCGTCACATGCGTGAGGATCGCGTACCAGCGGGGCACGACGGCAGCCCGCTGGCCGTTGCCGGTGTAGACCCGGTAGACGAAGGCCGTGCAGAGCGCCACGAGCACTGCGGAGATGACGAAGTGCAGTCCGACGACGGTGGGGTCGAGCTGCGTGAGCACGCTGATGCCCCCGATGACCGCCTGGGCGGGGATGCCGAGCCCGGCGAACAGGGCGAGGCGGAACAGGTCGGGGCGTTCGCGACGCAGCCGCACGACGGCGAGGAAGGCAAGGACCGCGACGAGGCCGAGTACGGCACCGAGCAGGCGGTTGCCGAACTCGATGACGCCGTGGATGCCCATCTCCGGCGTGTTGACGAGCGAACCGTCGGTGCATTTCGGCCAGGTCGGGCAACCGAGCCCTGATCCCGTCAGGCGGACGAGGCCGCCCGTGCCGACGAGGAGGATCTGCGCGGCGAGGTACACCCACGCGATCAGGCGGACCCTTCGGTCAACGCTCGTGGGCAGCCATTCCGAAATCCGTTTCACGGGTTCTGCTTCCTCTCGGGCCTGGTGCATGTGAAATCGCCGGGTCCGGCCACTTAACGCATCGGGAACCTGTAGAATTAGGTGTTTCTGGGCGGTGATCACGCGGTTGTACAAACCGCGGTTCGACACCTCGCCGCCTCTAATCATCTTAGGTACGCAACGTAGCCGCCCACGCAACCCGTTCATCGCACGTCTTCGCCTGGAGCCGTGCGGGAATGACCGGACTAATATCCGGGTTGTCGTGGATGGGAGAAGAGGTAAATATGTCTGACGTCCTGCTCGACCGGCCCGAACTCGCGGGCCTGGGAACGTACGAATTCGGCTGGTCCGATTCCGACGCGGCCGGCGCATCCGCCCGCCGTGGCGTCTCGCCAGAGGTCGTGACCGACATCTCGAAGCTCAAGAACGAGCCGGACTGGATGCTGCAGCGCCGGCTCAAGGCCCTCGAACTGTTCGAGCGCAAGCCGATGCCCACGTGGGGCGCCGACCTGTCCGGAATCGACTTCGACAACATCAAGTACTTCGTGCGTTCAACGGAGAAGCAGGCCCAGACCTGGGAAGACCTGCCTGACGACATCAAGAAGACCTACGAGAAGCTCGGCATCCCCGAGGCGGAGCGCCAGCGCCTCGTCTCCGGCGTCGCGGCCCAGTACGAGTCAGAGGTCGTCTACCACCAGATCAATGAGGAGCTCGAAGCCCAGGGCGTCATCTTCATGGACACGGACACCGCGCTCAAGGAATACCCCGAGGTCTTCAAGGAGTACTTCGGCACCGTGATCCCCTCCGGTGACAACAAGTTCGCCGCGCTCAACACCTCGGTCTGGTCTGGCGGCTCCTTCGTCTACGTTCCGCCCGGCGTGCACGTCGAGATCCCGCTCCAGGCGTACTTCCGGATCAACACGGAGAACATGGGCCAGTTCGAGCGCACGCTCATCATCGCCGACGAGGGCAGCTACGTGCACTACATCGAGGGCTGCACCGCCCCGATCTACTCGTCGGACTCGCTGCACTCCGCCGTCGTCGAGATCATCGTGAAGAAGAACGCCCGAGTTCGGTACACGACGATCCAGAACTGGTCGAACAACGTCTACAACCTCGTCACGAAGCGCGCAACAGCCGCAGAGGGCGCGACCATGGAATGGATCGACGGCAACATCGGCTCCAAGGTCACCATGAAGTACCCGTCGATCTACCTGATGGGCGAGCACGCCAAGGGCGAAACCCTGTCCGTGGCCTTCGCCGGTCCCGGCCAGCATCAGGACGCCGGCGCCAAGATGATCCACATGGCTCCGTACACGCAGTCCTCGATCGTGTCCAAGTCCATCGCCCGCGGCGGCGGCCGCTCGGGGTACCGCGGTGAAGTCCGGGTGGATGCCGGTGCGCACCACTCCGCGAACACCGTGCGCTGCGACGCGCTGCTCGTCGACACCCAGTCCCGCTCCGACACCTACCCGTCCATCGACATCCGTGTCGACGACGTGCAGCTCGGCCATGAGGCCACCGTCTCCCGCGTCAGCGAGGAGCAGTTGTTCTACCTGATGAGCCGCGGTATGCCCGAGGACGAGGCCATGGCCATGATCGTCAGAGGATTCATCGAACCGATCGCACGGGAGCTCCCGATGGAGTACGCCCTCGAACTCAACAAGCTCATCGAAATGGGCATGGAAGGATCCGTCGGCTAAATGTCCGCCGCCCCGACTTCAACAACAGCAGCACTGCCCACCAGCGAACAGCACGGCATCAAGGCGCACTCGGACGGACGCTTCGGCTTCGTCCCCGTGCAGACCAGGAACGACCGCTTCAAGAGCGTCGACGTCGCCGACTTCGCCCCCGTCACGGGGCGCGAGGCCGTATGGAAGCTCTCACCGGTCGCCAAGTTCACCGACCTCACGGCCGGCGAGCTCGACGGCGCAGCCTACGACGTCGACTCGACCCCGACCGACGGTGTCGCGATCGACTGGGTCGGGCGCGATGACGCCCGCATCGGTTCGGTCGGCGCCCCGGAGGAACGAGCCGCCGCCAACGCCTGGACGAGCTTCGAGAAGGCCCTGGCCATCACCGTCACCGGTGAAGAGGACAAGGAGATCACGATCACCCGGGCCCGTCTCGGCACCGGCCCGCGCGGCGCCCACACGATCATCGAGGCCAGGCCGTTCGGCCGGGCGACGATCATCCTCGAGAACACCGGCGACGCACGCCTCACCGAAAACCTCGAGATCATCGTCGGCGAGTCCGCGCACCTCACGGTCGTCACGCTGCAGGAGTGGAACACCGGTGCCGTTCAGCTGGCCAACCACTTCGCATCCGTCGGCCGCGACGCCTACCTCAAGCACGTCGTCGTGTCCCTCGGCGGCAGCATCGTGCGGGTCAACCCCTCGGTGCGCCTCGCCGGTCCCGGCTCCGACACCGACCTCTACGGTCTCTACTTCGCGGATGCCGGCCAGCACCTCGAACAGCAGGTGTACGTGCACCACGACGCCGCGAACAGCCGCAGCCGGGTGACCTACAAGGGCGCCCTGCAGGGCGCAGGCGCTCGGACGGTCTGGATCGGCGACGTCCTGATCGGGCGCAATGCTCCCGGAACCGACAGCTACGAACAGAACCGCAACCTCGTGCTGACCGAAGGCACCCGCGCGGACTCGATCCCGAACCTCGAGATCGAGACGGGTGACATCAAGGGCGCCGGGCACGCGAGTGCGACCGGCCGCTTCGACGATGAGCAGCTGTTCTATCTGCAGTCCCGCGGAATCACGGAAGACGAGGCCCGGCGACTCGTCGTGCGCGGCTTCCTGAGCGAGATCGTGCAGCACATCGGATCCCAACCGCTCGAAGACCGCCTCCAGGCGGCCATCGAAGCCGAACTGCGCAGCACCGACGAGGTCCGCGCACCCGCAACAACCAAGGAGAACTGACCATGGCGTCCACGAAGATCTGCGCCTTCGACGAACTCGAAGAGAATCAGGCCGTCAAGGTCGAGATCGACGGAGTCCCCATCGTCGTGGTGCGGGACAGCGCCGGCGACGTCTTCGCGATCGGCGACACCTGCACGCACGGCGACATCTCCCTCTCCGAGGGATTCGTCGAAGACGACACGGTCGAATGCTGGGCGCACGGCTCCAAGTTCTCCCTGAAGAGCGGTCGCCCGCTCAACCTGCCCGCCTACGAACCCGTTCCGGTGTTCACGGTCGAGCTGATCAACGGCGACGTCTTCATCGACCCGACCCCGCACTACGTCACCGCGTAACCCCCACACGTACCGGCGCCTGCGCGCCGTTGAATGAAAGAGACCAGAGAATCCATGTCAGTTCTTGAGATCAAGGACCTGCACGTCAGCGTCGAGACCGACCAGGGCACCAAGCAGATCCTGAAGGGTGTCAACCTCACGATCAACGAGGGTGAGATCCACGCCATCATGGGGCCGAACGGCTCCGGCAAGTCGACCCTCGCGTACACGATCGCCGGCCACCCCAAGTACCACGCCGACAGCGGCTCGATCCTGCTCGACGGTGAGGAAGTCCTCACCATGACCGTCGACCAGCGCGCCCGCGCCGGCCTCTTCCTCGCGATGCAGTACCCGGTCGAGATCCCCGGAGTCACCGTCACCAACTTCCT
The DNA here is from genome assembly GCF_004402675.1 of Cryobacterium sp. MDB2-A-1. Lineage (NCBI taxonomy): Bacteria > Bacillati > Actinomycetota > Actinomycetes > Micrococcales > Microbacteriaceae > Cryobacterium > Cryobacterium sp. MDB2-A-1. Next base: position 103,624 of record NZ_SOFK01000043.1, read on the forward strand.
GCGCACCGCCAAGACCGCGATCGACGGCGAAGCGCCCGCGATCCGTTCCTGGATCAAGGACGTCCGCCAGTCCATGACGAACCTGCGCATGGACAAGAGCTTTGCGGAGCGCAACGTGAACGAGGGCTTCTCCGGTGGTGAGAAGAAGCGCAACGAGATCCTGCAGCTCGAACTGCTCAAGCCCAAGTTCGCGATCCTCGACGAAACCGACTCCGGCCTCGACGTCGACGCGCTCAAGATCGTCTCGGAGGGCGTCAACCGCGCCAAGGCGAACACCGGACTCGGCATCCTCCTGATCACGCACTACACCCGCATCCTGCGCTACATCGAGCCCGATTTCGTGCACGTGTTCGTCAACGGGCGGATCGCGGAGCAGGGCGGACCCGAGCTTGCCGACCGGCTCGAGGACGAAGGCTACGATCGCTTTCTCGTCGATTCGAACGTAGGCTGACCGCATGGTTTCAACGCTGTCACCCGAGCGATTCGATGAGATCGAAGAGGCGCTCAAAGACGTCATGGACCCCGAGCTCGGCATCAACGTCGTCGACCTCGGCCTCATCTACGACCTGGGCTGGGACGACGAGAACGACGCCCTGATCATCCACATGACCCTGACCTCGGCAGGCTGCCCGCTGACCGACGTGCTCGAGGAGCAGACCGCCGAAGCGCTCGACGGGGTCGTCGACCAGTTCCGGATCAACTGGGTCTGGATGCCGCCGTGGGGCCCTGAGAAGATCACCGACGACGGCCGTGACATGATGCGCGCCCTCGGCTTCGCGATCTGACCGTCGCCCCAGTATCACCCGCCCAGTGTCGCCCCGGATTCCGATCCGGGGCGACACTGCGTTAATCGGCGGATGCCGTCGGCCGGCGGCATCCCCACGCCCGCGACTGAATTAGTATGCTCCTCCACTCATTGGAACGCTAAGCTAATGAGATGGATTCCCCCGGAAGGACGCGGCCGAGCCGTCGATCGGCGCAAAGCGAGGCGACCAGGACGGTCATCCTCGACGCGGCCGAGCGCCTCATGCTCGAGCGCGGGTACATCGCGGCATCCATCGCGGCGATCGCCGCGGAGGCCGGTGTCGCGGTGCAGACCATCTACAATTCCGTGGGCCTCAAGGCCGACGTGCTTGCGGCGGTACTCGAGCGTGGTGCCACGGAGCCGTCGGGCAGTGGGGAGTCCGCGCTCCAGGATCCGGTTGCGTCACCCCGGGAGGCGAGCGGACCGCGCTCGGCGACCGACATCATCCGCCTCCTCGTCGACTGGTGCGTCGAGACGAACGTGCGCACCGCCGCCCTGCGGAGGGTCGTCGCGCAGGCCGCGGGGGTCGATGCCGACGTGGCGCGTCTCGAGCTGCGCCAGTCCGCACGGTTGCTGCACAACTTCAGCGAGACGGCAACGGCGTTGCGCGACCGCCATGCGTTGCGCAGCGGCCTCAGCGACCACGAGGCGGCCGCGGCGATCTGGGCGCTCGCCCACCCGCAGGTCTACCGCTCCCTCGTGCTCGATCTGGACTGGTCCCTCGGGGCCTACCGGGAGTGGCTCGGGAACACGCTCCGGGCCACACTTTTCTGAGCGTCCCTCCCCGTCGCCGCGCGAGAATATACTAGATAGCTGGCCCGGTCGGGCCGAACCCCTCCCACGAACCTTCCGAACGGACTATTGCTGTGCTCAGTGTGCAAAACCTCGAAATCAGAGTCGGGGCGCGCGTGCTCATGGAAGACGTCAGTTTCCGCGTCTCCGCCGGCGACAAGATCGGCCTCGTCGGCCGCAACGGTGCGGGAAAGACGACCCTCACGAAGACGCTCGCGGGCGAGACGATGCCGACCCACGGCCAGATCGACCGCTCCGGCCAGATCGGCTACCTTCCGCAGGACCCGCGCTCCGGTGAACCGACCATGCTCGCGCGCACCCGTATCCTCGACGCCCGCGGCCTCGGCACGATCTCCCTCGGCCTCTACCAGGCCGGCCTCGACATGGGCAGCGACGACCCCAAGGTCGCCGCGAAGGCCATGAAGGTCTACGGCAACCTCACCGACCAGTTCAACGCCCTCGGCGGCTACGCAGCGGAGGCGGAGGCGGCCTCGATCGCGAGCAACCTGAACCTTCCGGACCGGATCCTCGACCAGGAGCTGCAGACCCTCTCCGGCGGCCAGCGCCGCCGCATCGAGCTCGCCCGCATCCTGTTCTCCGCCGCGGAGACGATGATCCTCGACGAACCGACCAACCACCTCGATGCCGATTCCGTCGTCTGGCTGCGCGAGTTCGTCAAGAACTACCGCGGCGGCGTCATCATCATCTCCCACGACATCGAACTCGTCGGCGAGACCGTCAACCGGGTGTTCTATCTCGATGCCAACCGCATGGTCATCGACATCTACAACATGAACTGGAAGAACTACCAGCGCCAGCGCCTCGCAGACGCCGACCGTCGTAAGAAGGAACGCGCCAACGCCGAGAAGAAGGCGTCCACCCTGCAGCTGCAGGCCGCAAAGTTCGGCGCCAAGGCGAGCAAGGCGGCAGCGGCTCACCAGATGGTCGCCCGGGCTGAGAAGCTGCTCTCCGGACTCGACGCCGTGCGCGCCGTCGACCGCGTGGCCAAGCTGCGCTTCCCCGTGCCGGCCCCGTGCGGCCGCACCCCGCTGATGGCGAACGACCTCTCGAAGAGCTACGGTTCCCTCGAGATCTTCGCAGCTGTCGACCTCGCGATCGACCGCGGGTCCAAGGTCGTCATCCTCGGCCTCAACGGTGCGGGCAAGACCACGCTTCTGCGGATGCTCGCGGGCGTCGACAAGCCGGACACCGGCACGATCGTCCCCGGCCACGGTCTCCGCATCGGGTACTACGCGCAGGAACACGAGACCATCGACGTCAAGCGCAGCGTTCTGCAGAACATGGTGTCCTCGTCGCCGAACATCACCGAAATGGAAGCCCGCCGGGTCCTCGGCTCGTTCCTGTTCACCGGTGACGATTCCGACAAGCCGGCCGGGGTTCTTTCCGGTGGAGAGAAGACCAGGCTTGCCCTCGCGATGATCGTGGTCTCCGGCGCCAACGTGTTACTCCTCGACGAACCGACGAACAACCTCGACCCCGCGAGCCGTGACGAGATCCTCGACGCGCTCGCGCACTACGAGGGTGCCGTCGTTCTGGTCAGCCACGACGAGGGCGCCGTCGAGGCGCTCAACCCGGAACGCGTGCTGATTATGCCGGAGGGCACAGAGGACCACTGGAACAAGGACTACCTCGACCTGATCATGCTCGCCTAGCTTCCGCTATCGGTCGGTGCGTACTGTCTGTCAGTGCGTGCTGTCGATGAGGTCGTCTTCGACCTCTGCGTCCGTACGCGGCTTGGCGGCCGCACGGCGGGCGCGTTCCTCTGCGCGCGTGCGCTCTTCGGGGTCGTCCGCGTTGAGAGAGCGGAATTCCTGCCGCACCGCCCAGCCGAGCCCGATGAAGCCGAGCAGGGCGAACAGCATCCACTGGAACGCGTACGACAGGTGCGAGCCTTCGTCCGCGACCGGCCTGGTCACGCCGGCCGGCCGGGTGGCCGGCGCGGGATCCTCGGAGGCCATCAGGCCGTATGCCGCGGTGTACGTGGGTGCGCCGACCCGGTCGGCGACGTCGGCGAGGTGGATCGTGGCGATCTGGTTCCCGCTCGCCGTGCGCCCGGGAAGGGTCGGTTCTCCGGCCTTGAGCCTGGCGATGACCGTGACTTCACCCGTCGGCGCTGCGGGAACCGGGCCGGGGGCCTCCGCCGTCTCGCCGGTGGGGACCCAGCCACGATCGACGACGAAGACCGTGCCGTCAGCGAGGAGCAGCGGCGTGAGCACCTCGAAGCCCGGGTGCACGTTCAGCGGGCGATTCCGCACGATCAGCTCATCGGCGACGAGGTACGTTCCCGTCATCGTCACCGGCAGCCACTTCTGTGACTCGTTGAAGGAATCGAGAGTGGGAAGTGCTTCGGTCAGGCTCACCGGGATGTGGTCGTAGTTCGCGTCGACCTTGTTGATCTCGACGAGGGCCTCGTTGCGCCTGGCGAACTGCCACATACCGAGGCCGGCGCAGGCGGCGCCGAAGATGATGGTGAGCACGAGGTATCCGGCCCACCTGCGGGTGAAGGCGAACTTCCAGCCGGTCACGACGGGTCCGTCCCTGCGGCCGGGCGGCCCGGTGTTGTGTCCGGTGCAGCTTCGAGGGCGAAGACGGCCACCGGAAAATCCCTGGCACCCAGGAATTCCCGCAGATACTCGACATGCTCCGGGCAGGCGAGCCAGGTCTTGACCCGGTCAGCGGTATGGATACGCGGGTTGCGCCAGTCGATGCGCCACTGCGCGTCCTCCCGGCAGCCGGCCCTCGAACAACGCGGTACGTCGAGGTCGTCGTCGAAACCGATCATTCGTCCGTACCCGGGCCGCGGGACGGGTCGTGAGTCGGCGCCGGCCGGTCGGAGGCTTGCCCGGGGGGCGACTGGGCGGCCGACGAGGATTCAGGACTGGTCGAGGACTGACCGCGGTAGAGCTGAACGGCTCCCGGGCGGACGACGGCGGTTCCCGCGCCGTTTCCGTGGACGTTTGCGACGATGACCGCGAAATAGGGGAGCAGGATCGCTCCGGCGGCGCAGACCAGGAGCCACCAGCCGTGCACGAAGAGCATCAGGACGATGCACACCATCCGGATGCCCATGGTCACCGAGTATTTGATCATCCGGGCGCGTCGCTCGGCCTCCGGAGACGGAGGCAGGGACGTGATCGACTGCTGTTTCATACTCTCATCGCTTCGGTCAACCGGTGGAGGTTTTGCCTGATAAGCCTACGTCTCGCCCGGTCTGTGGGATGACACCGTAAACTGGAATATACGTGCGTACGGCTGGTCGTTCGCTGGGAATAGATTGGAACCGTATGCCCTCCGTCAGGACCGTTCTCGTGACCGGGGGCAACCGTGGGATCGGCTTTGCCATCGCCGAAGAATTCGTGCGCCAGGGCCATCGCGTCGCGGTCACGGCCCGCTCCGGGTCCGGCCCAGAGGGCAGCCTCACGGTACGTGCCGACGTCACCGACGCCGCATCGATCGACGCCGCGTTCACCGAGATCGAAGCGTCCCTCGGACCGGTTGAAGTGGTCGTGGCCAACGCCGGCATCACCAAAGACACCCTTCTGATGCGGATGACGGAAGACGACTTCACCTCCGTCATCGACACGAACCTGAGCGGTGCCTTCCGCGTCGTCAAGCGCGCATCCAAGGGCATGCTCAAGGCCAGGTTCGGCCGGATCGTGCTCATCTCGAGCGTGGTCGGCCTCTACGGTTCCGCCGGGCAGGTCAACTACTCCGCCTCCAAGAGCGGGCTCGTCGGGCTCGCCCGCTCGGTCACCCGCGAGCTCGGCGCCCGCGGCATCACTGCGAACGTCGTCGCACCCGGCTTCATCGAGACCGAGATGACCGCGGAGCTTTCCGAGGCCGTCCAGGCCGAATACAAGAAGAACATCCCGGCAGGACGCTTCGCTTCCCCCGCCGAGGTCGCCAAGGTCGTCACGTGGCTCGCGGGCGACGACGCCGGTTACATCTCCGGCGCCGTGATCCCGGTCGACGGCGGACTCGGAATGGGTCACTGACCTCCGCCATGAGACCGACAATGACGGCGACAATGCGGGCGGTTGTCGTCGACGGGCCTGGTGACCCCGGTGTTCTGCGCGTCCGTGACGTGCCGATGCCGACGCCGCGACCCGGATGGGTGCTGATCCGGGTTGAGGCCTTCGGGCTCAACCGGTCCGAACTCCACTTCCGTTCCGGTGTCGCGTCGACCGGCTCGTTTCCGCGCATTCCTGGGATCGAAGCGGTCGGAACGATAGCGGATGCCCCGGGTGGGGAGTATCCCGTCGGCGCCCAGGTGGCCGCGATGATGGGCGGCATGGGCCGCTCCTTCGACGGCGGTTACGCCGAATACGTGTCGGTGCCGGCCGCGATCGTCGTGCCCTTCACCAGCGGACTCGGCTGGGGCGTGCTCGGTGCCGTGCCCGAGATGCTGCAGACCGCGGCGGGGTCGCTGCGTGTCGGGCTGCAGGCCGCCGACGGCCAGAGCCTGCTCATCCGCGGCGGAACGTCCTCTGTCGGCCTCGCGCTGGCCACCCTCGGCGCGCTGCGCGGGATGCGGGTGCTCTCGACCACGCGGAATCCCTCGAGCGTCGGCCTGCTCGAGGCTGCAGGCGCCGACCACGTCATCATCGACGATGGCGAGGTCGCGCGCCGGGTGCGGGAGATCGTGCCTGGCGGTGTCGACGGAGCCGTCGAGCTCGTCGGCGTCAACGTCCTGCGCGACACCCTCCGAGCGGTGCGAGCCGGAGGCACCGTCTGCTTCACCGGGATGCTCTCCGACACCTGGACGATCGACGAGTTCTACCCGATGGACTGGCTTCCCAACGGAGTGCGCCTCACCGCGTATTCCGGAGAGGCCGCAGACCTGACATCAGCGGAGTTGCAGGCCTTCCTCGACGCCGTCGCAGCCGGTCACGCGCGCGTCCCGCTCGGCCGTGTCTACAGGCTCGATGAGATCGTGCAGGCCCACCGCGACATGGAGGCCGGTACCGCCGGCGGAAAACTCGTCGTCCTTCCGCGCTGAACTCCCCGACTGAGGTCGGACGGATCGTCACACCGCTGGCGAACGGCGCCGGTCACATGCACAGCGTCCGCCAGGGGTCGGTACCCTCGTTTCCAGGTGTGAAACTCGGAATGAGAAGCCTGAAATTATGTGAGTAAGTCTCGCATTCGAGTTCGATTCGGGGTAGAATCGGGGTATGGCAGGAGCTTGGGATCCCCAGTCACACACCCCGCAGGCCCACGATTCAGTGGCCGCGGGCGATCAACCCAC
>NZ_SOFK01000025.1:0-116115 GCF_004402675.1 Cryobacterium sp. MDB2-A-1
CGCGCAGTGGCAGGCGGCCCTGGACCCCGACGGGGTCCTCCCAACCGAGGACCTGTTCGAGGCAAAGTCCAACATCGGCTTCGGCCAGTTGAAGAACGGCTTGTATCCGGTGAAGGGTGGGGTGACGCCGGAACTGTTCGGGATCATGAACACGATGTTCGACGCCTTCCTGAGCTTCCATGCCCGGCCCGCGTTCCCCACCGCCGAGGAACAGGCCCTGGTGGATTCCGGTCAGATGATCCCCGGCGCCGAGACCGCGGGTACCGACGCCGACACGGGCCCGGATCTGGACGTGATCGAGGCGGAGCTGCGGGAGCGCCGCGCGGATACCCGCACGGGCGGTGAGAAACGCGCGGACATCCTCCGGGCGTTGTTCGAACACGCGGCCCGCGACGAGGACACGCCCAGCATGGGCGGATCCGCCCCGACCGTGATGGTGCACGTGAACGCGGCCGACCTCGCCTCCGGGGTCGGGGTGGGGTGGATCGACGGGGTCGAGGCCCCGGTATCGCTCAAGACAGTGCACCAGCGCATCTGCGACGGCGGCTTCCAAGGGGTCCTCTTCGGGGCGAACAACGAAGTCATCAAACTTGGTCCGGAGCGGCGCTATTTCAACCGGTCGCAGCGCCGGGCGATTACCGCCCGCGACGGCGGCTGCATCATCCCCGGCTGCAAAGCCCCGGCGCACTGGGCCGAAGTACACCACGTGAAGCCCTGGGCGAAAGACGGGCCCACCACCGTCGACAACGGTGTCCTACTGTGCTGGTTCCATCACCACAGCATCGACACCTCCGGGTGGGAGATCCGGATGGTGAAAGGCTCACCACAAGTCCGGGCCCCCGGACTCATCGACCCGCAACGACTCTGGCGGCCACCGAACCGACACCGCGCCCACCAAGTCCTCACCGGACCACCCAACCGCGACTGACCGGCCCGGCTGAATCAGGTGACAGTGATGTCCGGCACCGAAGGGATGTTCCTGACCGCCGTGGATGCGAGGGCCACGATGGCCTCGCCGCGGAGCGTCTGGGACTGTCCCGGCGCGACCAGCATGGCGTCGCGGAGGCCCAGGGCAAGGGAGTCCGTGCCTGGCGCGCCGTCGATCTCGACCTCGCCCTCGAGGACGACGACCAGGACGCTCTCGTCGGGTCCCGGCATCACCGATAACGGGTCGGTGAGACGCTCGACCCGGAGGGAACCCGTCGCGGCGGCGCAGCATCAGGTTCAGGTCGTCGGAGCTCTCCGCCGAACCTGTCGATGAGACGAGGCTCTCCCCGGGAAAAGCGCAGACCTCGTACTGGCTGATGTGTTGCAAGGTGCCGTCGATGGTCAGGTCGAGCCCGGCCGCGGACAGCGGGACGAGGTATCGGTCGATGCCGGCGAACTCGGAGAATGCCGAGTCGCCGGCGATCGTCGCGATGCTGACCCGCCAGTCGAAATCGTCCATTGTCGCCGCAGGGGGCGCTCCGGCCACAGTGCTCGTCCAGCCTCCGCCATTGCGCCAGGCGACCGGCACCCGGGCGCTCGCGCGGGAGACGGCGTCAGAACGCTGCTCGGGCGGCACGGGTCACCACCGTGGGCACGCGCTGTCCGAGCAGCCAGGTGGCGGCGGTCAGCGGTACCCCCGGCCGATAGGCGATGTGCGAGATGGAGGGCGCGTCAAGTACCTGCAGATCGGCGCGACCGCCGACCCGGAGCGAGCCGACGGCATCCGCCCCAGAGTCACGCCCGAGGGCGCGGGCACCGCCTCGAGTGGCCGCGCGCACGGCTTCCTCAACGGTCAGGCGCATCTGCAGCACGGCCGTTGCGATGCAGAACTGCATCGAGGTCGTGTACGAGGTGCCGGGATTGCAGTTGGTCGCGATCGCCACGGTGATGCCCGCGTCGAGGAGCGCGCGGGCCGGCGCGAGTGGTTCCCGGGTGGACAGGTCGCAGGCCGGCAGTACGGTCGCCACCGTGTCCGACGCGGCGAGGGCGTCGAAGTCGGCGGGAGTCAGGTAGTTGCAGTGGTCGACGCTCGCCGCCCCGAGCTCGACGGCCAGGGCGACACCCCCGCCGTGCCCGAGCTGGTTGCCGTGCACACGCAGGCCGAGCCCCGCCGCCCGGCCGGCGAGCAGGACCTCCCGGGACTGTTCGACGTCGAAGGCCCCGCGCTCGCAGAACACGTCCGTGAAACTGACCCACGGCCTGACGGCGGCCAGCATCGGGCCGGTCACGAGGTCGAGGTAGTCCCGGGCGCTGATGCCCTCCGGAACCAGATGCGCGCCCAGGAAGGTCACCACGTCCGCCCCGCGAGAGGCGATCTCCGCGGACCGGCGCTCGGTTTCGACGTCGAGGCCGTAGCCGGTCTTGGTCTCGAGGAAGGTGGTGCCCTGAGCCCGCGCCTCGTCGCGCAAGGCTCGGAGATTGGACTCGAGTTGGGCATCCGTTGCGGCCCTGGTCGCGTTCACAGTGGTGCTGATGCCGCCGGCGGCATATTTCGTCCCGGCCATGCGCGCCTCGAATTCAGCGGAGCGGTCGCCGGCGAAGACGAGGTGGGAATGCGAGTCGACCCACCCCGGCAGCACGGCCCGCCCGCCGACACTCGTGCGCACGTCGGCGACGGGCGGATGCTCGGCGTCGCCGATCCAGGCGATCCTGCCGTTGTCGATGACGAGCGCGGCGTTCGCGCGACGGTCCTCGTGGCCGGCGAACGTGCTCAGCTCGCCGATATCGGTGATCAGTTCGGAGGTCATGCGCGTTCCTTCGGGATCAGGCGGACCGGGTTCATACGGTCGATGGTGTCGTCGAGCCGGTGCAGGGCGGCACCGAGCAGGACTGCGGGGTCGGCAGCGGGCGACACGAGAAGCCCGTCGCTCGCGATGATACGTCCGCCGACGATGACGCGGCGCACATCGCTCGCGGTAGCGACAAGCGGGAGCTGGTCGGGACCCGCGCCGACGGTGCGGACCGAGGCGGTGTCGAGTTCGACGAGGTCCAGCCACGCACCGACCTGCAGCCCGCCGGTTCCGAGCCCGAGCGACGCGTAGCCGCCGCGGGTGAGTGTCTCGGTCAGTTCCGGTGGTGAGAATCGGCCGCGCCGACCGGAGGCGAGACGTTCGCCGGCCTCGAGGCCGCGGGTCTCGAGAAAGGGGTCGACAACCGCGTTCTGGTCGGATCCGAGGGCAAGCCGGGCGCCGGCATCCGCCAGGCGTCGAGCGGGCCCGATCCCGTCGCCCAGGTCGGCCTCTGTGGTCGGGCAGAACACGGCCGTCACGCCGGCGGTGCCGAGGAGTTCGACGTCGTCGTCGGTCAGGTGGGTCGCGTGGACTACGCTCAGCCGGGGAGTCAGAGCGCCGAGTTCGTGCAGCAGGCCCGTCGGGGTGAGGCCGTATTCGGCGAGGCACTCCGCGTTCTCCTGGGGCTGTTCGGAGAGGTGGATGTGCAGTGGAACCGTTGCCGGCAACCCGGCGAGGATCGTCGCCATCGCCGACCGGGGCACAGCCCGCACCGAGTGCACGGCGGCACCGAGCGTGACGGCAGGGCCTGGACCGGCCAGAGTACGAGCGACGGTATCGAGGGTGTCCCGCAGGCTCGACCAGCGTTGCAGCCAGGCCTCCGCCGAGCCGTCGCCGAACCGCCGCTGCAGGTCGGAGAGCGGACGATCCGCGCCCCCGCGCAGGTAGCAGGTGTCGAGCAGGGTCAGGCGGATCCCGGTGTCTCGTGCGGCGGCCGCGACCGCGAGCTCCATGGCGTGGGCATCCGGGTACGGCCGGCCGTCCTGCCGGTGGTGCACATAGTGGAATTCGCCGACGGCCGTCCAGCCGCTGACGAGCATCTCGGCGAACACCGCCGAGGCGAGTTCGTAGTACAGGTCGGGGTCCAGAGCGGATGCCGCGGCGTACATCCTCTCCCGCCAGCGCCAGAAATCGCCGCCGTCGGCCTGCGTGCGTCCGCGCAGGGCACGGTGGAAGGCGTGCGAATGCGCGTCGCCCATCCCGGGGACCACGGTACCGAGGACCGTGTCGCCGGCGCGCGCCGGAACGCCCCGCTCCAGCCGGGCGATCGTCCCGTCCGGGGCCGCGTGCACCCGGACCGCGTCAACGGGCGCGCCGTCGATCAGGGCGCGTGCGCACCAGAACGTCACGGTGATTCCCGGTTTCACAGCAGCTCCCGGAGAACCTGCTCGAGCGCCGCGACGCCGGCGAGGCAGTCGTCGAGCGTGGCGAATTCCTCCGGCGAATGGGAGACTCCGGTCGGGTTTCGCACGAAGATCATCGCCGTGGGCAGGCGACTCGACAGCACTCCGGCATCGTGGCCGGCGCCCGTCGGGAGAGTAGGGACGCCGTGCAGGGAGTGAACGAGCCGGTCGCGCAGCGCCTCATCGAAAGCGACGGCGCCGCTCCAGGATTCCTCGGCAACGACCGCGGTGCATCCCTCTGCTGCGGCGGCCGCCGAGACCCGCGCGGTGATCTCCGTGACGAGGTCCTGTGCTGCGGCATCCTCGGCGGCACGGGCGTCGAGCCAGACAGTGACCTGCGAGGAGATCACGTTGGTGCCACCGGGCACGGCCTCGATCCGGCCGATCGTGGCCCGGGAGCCGGTGCTCGCGACGGCGGCATCCCGAACCGCGAGCATCGAGCGGGCGGCTGCGAGCATCGGGTCCCGACGGTCGGTCATGCGCGTGGCACCGGCGTGGTTGCCCTCTCCGGTGAAGGTGATGCGCCAGCGCCCGTGGGCGAGGATCGAGGAGGCGACCGCGACCGGGCTGCCCAGGTCGATCAACCCGCGGCCCTGCTCCACGTGCAGTTCGAGGAACAAACCGATGCGTGCGAGGGCGGCCCGGTCCTCGCCGAGGCCGGCCGGGTCGATGCCGGCAGCGGATGCCGCTGCTTCGAGCGAGATTCCGTCCGCGTCGACGAGAGCGCGGGCCCGACCTGCATCGAGTGCGCCGGTCATCAGCCTGGAGCCGAGGCAGGCGATACCAAACCGGGAGCCCTCCTCCTCGGCGAAGACCAGCACGGCGCAGGGGCGTGCGGGCCGGAACCCGCTCGCCTGCAGTCGTGCGATCGCGTCGAGGGCGCTGACCACGCCGAGGGGTCCGTCGTAGGCGCCGCCGCCCGGGACGGAATCGAGGTGGCTTCCCACCACGATCGCATCGTCGCCGCGCGGCCCCCACCACGCCCAGGTGTTTCCGTTCCGGTCGATCTCCACGTCGAGCCCGAGCCGGACGGCGCGTCCGGTGAACCAGTCGCGCAGTTCCAGGTCGGCCGGCTGCCACAGGTGCCTGGAGTAACCGCCGCGCCGGGCATCCCTGCCGATGTCCGCGATCTCGTCGAGGCCGGAGAGCAGGCCGTGCGCCGTTGCCGGCGCCGTCATTCGGCCTCCCACATCGGCACACGCAGCCCGCGCTCACGGGCAACGGCGGCCGCCCGCTCGTAACCGGCGTCGACGTGACGCATCACGCCGGTGCCGGGGTCGTTGATCAGTACCCGTTCAATCTTCTGGGCGGCGAGATCCGTTCCGTCAGCGACGGTGACCTGGCCGGCGTGGATCGACCGGCCCATGCCGACACCGCCGCCCTGGTGGATCGACACCCAGGTCGCGCCGGACGCCGTGTTGAGCAGGGCATTGAGCAGCGGCCAGTCGGCGATCGCGTCCGAGCCGTCCTTCATCGCCTCGGTCTCGCGGTACGGAGAAGCGACGGAGCCGGCGTCGAGGTGGTCGCGTCCGATCACGATCGGGGCACTGATCTCGCCGGAGGCGACCATCTCGTTGAACCGCAGCCCGGCGAGGTGCCGTTCCTTGTAGCCGAGCCAGCAGATCCTGGCGGGGAGGCCTTCGAACTGCACCTTCTCCTGGGCGCCGTGGATCCAGCGCGCGAGTTTCGCATCGTTCGGGAACAGTTCGAGGATCGCCCGGTCGGTCGCGGCGATGTCGGCCGGGTCCCCGGAGAGGGCGGCCCAGCGGAACGGTCCCTTGCCCTCGGCGAACAGCGGCCGGATGTAGGCGGGAACAAAACCCGGAATCTCGAATGCGCGCTCGCATCCGCCCAGGACCGCCTCGGCACGGATCGAGTTGCCATAGTCGAACACCTCGGCCCCGGCGTCGCGAAACCCGACCATCGCGGTGACGTGCCTGGCCATCGATGCCCGCGCCCGGATCGTGAAGTCCTCGGGGTCCGCGGCGGCGCGGGTGTGCCAGTCGGCGACGCTGATGCCCTCCGGCAGGTAGCTGAGCGGGTCGTGCGCACTGGTCTGGTCCGTGACGATGTCGATCGCGACGCCGCGTTCGAGCAGTTCGGTAAAGACGGATGCCGCGTTGCCGACGAGCCCGACGGAAAGCGCCCGGCGGTCCGCCTTCGCGGCGAGGACCCGGGCGACGGCGTCGTCGAGGTCGTCCGTCATCTCGTCGAGATAGCCGTGGTCGACCCGGCGCTGCAGACGGGCGGGGTCGACGTCGACGATCAGCACCGCGCCACCGTTCATCGTCACCGCGAGGGGCTGGGCGCCGCCCATGCCGCCGGCGCCGCCGGTGAGGGTGAGGGTTCCGGCGAGCGTGCCATCGAATCGCTTGTCCGCGATCGCGGCAAAGGTCTCGAACGTGCCCTGCAGGATCCCCTGGGTGCCGATGTAGATCCACGAACCGGCGGTCATCTGGCCGTACATGGTCAGCCCGGCCTGCTCGAGCTTGCGGAACTCGGGCCACGTCGCCCAGTCCCCGACGAGGTTGGAATTGGCGATCAGCACCCGAGGCGCCCAGGTGTGGGTGCGGAAGACCCCGACCGGCTTGCCGGACTGCACGAGCAGGGTCTCGTCGTCCTCGAGCTCACGGAGGGTGCGCACGATCGCGTCGAACGCCTCCCAGCTGCGGACGGCCTTCCCGGTGCCGCCGTAGACGACGAGATCGTCGGGACGCTCGGCGACTTCGGGGTCGAGGTTGTTCATCAGCATGCGCAACGGCGCCTCGGTCTGCCAGCTCTTCGCGGTCAGGGTGGTGCCCCTGGCAGCGCGAACCGGACGGGGGAGATGCTTCTGGGCCACGATTTTCTTCCTTCTGGTTGATGCCGGCCGGCGCCGGTTGGTTAGTCGGTTGGTTTTGTCTGATTCTGCGGCAGCGGGTCGGAACCCAGCCGTTCGGAGATCTCGCCGGCGACCCGGATGAGAAGGGCGCCGATGCGATCCAGTCCGGGATCGGTGACGCGGTAGTTCGGGATGACGACCGACACGGTTGCGACGATCTTGCCGACCGAGTGAACGGGCACGGCGATCGCAGTCGAGTCATGGTCTGCTCCGCTTCGGACGACGGTGAAACCCCGGGGACCGACAGCGCCGGCGAATGCCCTTCCGGCAGCCGTCGTCGAGCGGGGAATGACCCGGCCGACCCAGTTGGCGAGCTGGACCGGATGGGTCCCGTGCACGCCGGCCGCGTACAGCATGGTGTCCGAGGTCGACGGCAGGCCGAGGTAGGCGTTCTCGCTCGTGAGCTCGACGATCTCGTGCAGCTTCGGCTCCGCGACGGAGACGATGGTCTCCCGGGAGAGCGCCTGGGCGCCGAGCCGGATGGTGATGCTCCCTGGCCGGTAGTCGCCGCTGTCGTCCCGCGAGACGAACCCCGTGGTTTCAAGGGTCCGCAGGAGTCGGAGGGCGGTCGAGATCGACAGGTCGCTGCCGCGCGCGGCTTCGGTCAGGGACACGGCGCCGTGTTCGCACACGTAGGCGAGGAGGCCGAGTGCGCGTTCAACGGTCCGGGTGCCCGTGGATTCCGGAGCGTCCAGGCTCATGCCGCCGCCTTTCGAGAGAATCCGATCAACTGCGACCGGAGCATTTCCATCTAGTGACAACATGATTTCATTTTTTTACGCTCCGGACAAGGCCCGGCAGTTCCGCACGGGCAACTGTTGCCGTGCTCAGCCGGGCTGGGGTGCCTCGAGGGGGATGGCTTTCGGCTTGCGCAGGGCCCGGGTTGCGGGCAGGACCAGGACCAGGATCACGAGGGGGATCAGGAAGGCGATGCCGAAACCGGTCTGGTCGGCGACCACCCCGACGATGACGGTGCCGAGGATGGCGCCGGCGTAATTGAAGAGGTTCACCCTCGCGATGATCTCGTCGCTGCGGGACGGGAGGACGTCGCCGGCGGCCCCGAAGGACAGCGGGACGAGGGCCCCCGCGATCACGCCGGTGAGGGCGAAGCCGATGATCGCGCCTGCTTCGGTCGGAACCAGGGCGATCACCACGAATCCGATGCCGCCGAAGACGATGGCCGACGTTGCGATCACCGTGCGGGCGGTACGGCGGACGAGGTAGTCCACGCCGAGCCGTGAGATGAGCACGACGATCTGGTATGCGGCGTAACCGAGCGGCGCAGCCCAGGCCGCCGTATGGAGCGTGCCGCTGAGGTAGATGCTGCTCCAGGTGCTCACGGCGGAATCGGCGACGAACGCGGCGAGGATGAGCGCCCCGATCACGAAGACGGGCCAGCGCGGAATGCGGGTGGCGTCGCGGGCGTGCCCGGGCTTGCGGGCCGCATGACCCGTGTCGAGGAGCCGCCAGCCGGCGACGATGACGAGCACGTCGACCACTCCGACGATCGCGAGGACCGCCCCGGCGCCGGCCGGGGTCTCCACGAGCGCGACCATCAGGAATGCCCCCACGATCGCGGCGAGCGTGTAGGCGGCGAAGAACCGCCCCAGGAGGGGGCGGGGCCTGCCCCTCTGCACGAGGACGCCCTGCATCGCGCTCGAAGCATCCACCGCGCCCAGCCCGACGCCGTAGAGCAGTACGGCACCGATGTAGATCGGGGCCGGCTGTGCGGTCGCCATCATGAAGAACCCGACGGCCTGGGCGGCGAGCCCGCTGAGCAGCGCGGCCTTGCTGTTGCGGCGGATGGCGATCGCGTCGGCGAGGACCGATCCGCCCGCCGCGGCGAGCGAGACCCCGAGGAGAAGGAGGGCCACCATGGTCGCGTCGAGGGACTGGCGTGCCTGGATGGTGGGCAGGGAGGTCGCGATCACTGCGTACCCGAGTCCCTGCACGGCATAGGTCGACCCGACCGAGACCAGCTCCGCCCGTGGGACGGGGAGGTGCGGGCTCAGCTCCACAGCGGATGCCGCTTCCGGACGATGGAGAAGGCCTGCCTGGCTATATCGATCGTCATGTCCACGTCCGTTTCGGTGAGGGCGGCGTTGATGAAGTGGTTGTGGTGCGAGGTGATGAATACCCCGCGCTGCACGCATTCGGCGACCCATTCCTGGTGAAGCATGAGTGAGTCGTCGTCGGCGAGACGCAGGTAGAACAGGGCTGGTTCCCCCGAGGATACAAGGGTGAAGTCCTCGCCGTGTGCCGCCGCGACGAGGCCCGTGGTCAACCGGGTGCCGAGCCGGGCGAACTGGGTGGGCGCGTCGATGCGGTGCAGCTTGGTGATCGTGGCGATCGCGGCGGCGAACGGCACGGCGCTCATCCAATAGCTGCCCGTGTATGTGATGCTGCTGACGGCGTCCTTAAGGAAGTCGCGGCCGCAGAGCGCGGACACGTTGTAACCGTTGGCGAGGGCCTTGCAGAAGCAGATCAGGTCGGCACTGAAGCCGTAGTAATGGTCGGAACCGGCCAGGTCGAGCCGGAAGCCGGCCCGGACGTCGTCGACGATGAGGACGACGCCATGCTCGTCGCAGAGCCGGCGAACGGCCTGCCAGTACCCCTCGGCCGGGAGCGCGTTGTCCACGAAGTTCCCGTGCATGTACGGCTGGGCGATCAGCCCGGCGATCTGGCCGGCATGCTGTTCGAGAGTCTGGCGCAAGGCCTCGATGTCGTTGAACGGAATGGTCAGGTTGTTGGCGACATCCTCTTCGAGGACCCCGGGGTAGTCGAGCTTCTGCGACCAGGGTGCCACCCCGTGGTAGTAGCCCTTCACGAAGATGATCTTCTTGCGGCGGGTCGCTGCGCGTGCCGTCATGATCGCGAGGGTCGTTGCGTCGCCGCCGTTCTTGGCGAAGAAAGCCCAGTCTGCGCTCGCGACCGTCTCGACGAGGAGTTCGGCGAGGTCGACCATGATCGTCGACGGGATCGAGACGACGTCCTCGAGTTCGGCCTGCCTGCGGGCGGCCGCGTGGACCTCGGCGTCGCCGTACCCGAGCACGTTGGGGCCGTAGCCGCACATGTAGTCGATGTATTCGTTGCCGTCGACGTCCCAGAACCGGCTTCCCTCCGCGCGGGAGGAGAAGAGCGGGAAGGAGGCCTGTGGGATGTAGCAGCCCTCCGAGGGGCCCTGGTGGCCGTAGATCCCCGACGGGATCACCTTCGTGGCCCGCGCGAAGGCGGCACGGCTGAGCGGGTATTCGAACGGCTTGATGGGATTCATGGGCGTGACGGGGGAGAGGGTGTCGGTCATGGCGGGCTACTTTCCGAGGTAGGAGCTGACGCGGTCGAGGATCCTGCTGGTGTTGTCGACGAGCGGGATCATCCCGCGCATCGCCATCCGACCGTCGCAGATGCAGGCGAGGGCGCTGTATCGCCCGCTGAGCACCCCGCCGGCGACATCGAGGTCCGCGAAGGTGAGCGCCGCACGGGGAGAACCGGTGGGTTCGGCATCGAGGCGGATGCTGCTGCCACGGACTGCCAGCCGGTAGCGGAGTCCCTCCCCGACTTCGATGTCCACGTCACCGTCGGGCATCTGCGCGACGCTGAACTGTCCGCTGCGGTCTTCGTTGCCGATGATCGTGATCGCCGTCGCGGCGACGTGCAGGGTGAGCAGGGCGTTGATCTCGGTGAAGCCCGCGTCGGCGAGGCGGTCGGGGGTCGGCTGCAGGTAGGAGCCGAGGAGGTTGCTGAGCGGCGTGAACACGGTGAGCAGGAAGCGCAGTCCGGCCGGTCCGGCGGCGGGAATCGGGCCGGCCGTTCCGTCGACGACGGCGTTGAGGTGCGCGGCCGAGCGGAAGACCAGCAGGGCGCGGGCGGCGCCCGGTGTGCGTCCCGGCGTGATCCCGTCCTGCGCGAAGCTGAGGTCGAGGCTGAGCCCGGCCGGTCCGCGGAAGCTCACCGCCACCGGGCGTTTCAGCTTGGCGAGGAGCGCCTGGGCATCGGGAGCGAGTTCGGCGAGCCGTGGTAGCGCGCCGAGTACCGCGTGCAGGTTGACCTGGGCGCGCACGTGGGGGTCGGTGTCAGTGAGCACGGGGGTCCTGTTCGGTGTTGTGGCCGGTGTTGTTGCGGGAGTTGTTGTCGTCACAGTCGAGATCGAGATCGAGATCGATGTCGAGGTGGATGCGAATCCGGATGTCGTCGCTCTCGTCATCACTCGGTTCGGTGGCTGCCTTGTCGGGCGCGGATGCGTGTCCCGCGAGCGACGCAGCGGCGAAGCCCGCGAGGGACCTGGCGGCCTCGGTGTCGCGGTCCGCGAGCCAGGTCGACGTCATCCCGTCGACGATCGCGACGAGGTAACGCGCGAGTTGCTCGACAGGTACAGTCCAGGACTGCCCGGTGAGCTCGGTGACGCGGCGCAACGATTCCTTCGCCGACCGGTAGTAGACGTCGTACTGGGTGCGTGCCGCTTCGGCGGTCCCGGTGCGGGAGGCGTACAGGGCAAGTTCCGCGAGGGCGAGTTCACGGTGCGGGTTGGCCACGAGCCAGTCGATGTAGGCGTCGAGGCCGGCCCGGAGCACGGCCTTGACGCTGCGGTCCTGGTCGGTTCCCACGCTCGTGAACACGAGGAACTTCTGTTCCTCTGTGTTGGTGTCGATCACGGCCGTGAGCAGATCGTCACGGGAGTCGAAGATGTAGTGGAAGGCGCCGAGCGGCATGCCAGCTTCGGCGACGATGGCACGGGTCGTTGCGGCCGTCAGCCCATCGCGGGCGATGACGCGCGTGGCCGCCGCGATGAGTTCGTCCCGACGCTGTGCGGGCGGGATGCGCCTCATCCGCGGGCTCCCGACGTGAGGCGTGCTGCGACGGCGAGGGAGATTCGCTGTGGCGCGAGGCTGGCCAGGCTCCCGGTGACCCGATTCCGGAACCCGACCGTGAGCGTCGGGCCGGAGTCAGGCCGGTCGAGGGAAGCGAATGCCGAGCGCACGACGGTGTCGATCGTCGCGACCGAGCCCACGGCGAATGCGTCGGAGCCTGCGGCCTCGAAGAACCCGGTCGCCGTCGGACCGGGGCACAGCGCCAGGACGGTGAGCCCGGTCCCGCGCTGTTCCTGCCACAGCGACTCGGTGAGGGAGGTCAGATACGACTTGGTCGCCGCATAGACGGCGATGCCCGGCAGTGGCTGGTGCGAGGCGGTGCTCGAGACATTGAGGAGGACGCCGCCCGGCGCCGACAGGAGTGCTGGCAGCAGCAACCGGCTCAGTATCGTCGGGGCCAGCGTGTTGACGATGATCTCGTCGGCGATCCGGCGGGAATCTTCGTGCACGAACGGCCCCGCTGTGCCGAAGCCCGCGCAGTTCACCAGAACCCGGATGGGGATTCCCAGAGCCTCGGCGGCCGCGACAATCCGATACGGGGCCTCGGGGTCCGACAGATCGTCTGGCACCACGAAGGCGTGCACGCCGGAGGATTCCTCCAACTCGGCGGCGAGGGCCTCCAGACGGTCCTTTCGCCGCGCGACCAGGGCGACGTCATACCCGCGCTCCGCCCATCGTCGGGCGAATTCGGCACCGAGACCGGAGCTGGCGCCCGTTACAACGGCGAGGTGCCCGAGCTTCTTCGGCGGTGCATCCTTCTGCGGCGACTTCTTCGTCGGCGACTTCTTCGGTAGTGACAGAGGCACGGGTACTCCCGGTTGCAAAGTTGGACGATTGACCAACTAGGCAAGATTTGCACGCTGACCAAGGAGGCGCAATGCCCGGGTAAGACGTTTTACACGCCGGTAACGTGGCGAAACATGCGCGCCACGTGATGCCCCCGGTCGCTTCCGTGCCGTCCTTGATGTCCGGGCCAGGTCGGTACGGTACGCTCGTGCCCCGCAGGAATCCACCCGTCGTTGGACCCGGCATCGGCTCAGTGCTTCCGCATATATTCGGCAGGTAGCGTCACCTCGGGTGCGGTCGGACCATCCAACCGATGCCACAGTCCAACCACGCTCGCGAAGGGAACCGTCGTGTCGCACTCCCGAGCCCGACGATCCACAACCGGGACTCGGACTCGGACTCGGACTCGGACCCGGGGTCGCGGACTCGTCATCGCGGGCGTCGCGGTCGCAGTCTGTGTCGGACTGGGCTTCGCCGGCTGGAACCTCGCCGGGTTCGGTGCGGGCGCCGCGGGGATCACCGTCACGTGTCCGACGGCCGACCCCGTCGACGTCGGCGCGATCACCGTGCCCGCCGGGCCCGTCGCCGGCTATTGCCAGGACCGCCTGGTCAACGCGGCCCACATCATGAATGCGGGGAGGGACCTCGGGATCGGGACGCACACCCAGACCGTCGGCGTGATGACCGCACTGGGCGAGTCGGGCCTGCGGGTCCTCGACTACGGCGACGCGGCAGGCGCCGACAGCCGCGGACTGTTCCAGCAGCGCGACAACGGCGCCTGGGGAACACTGGCCGACCGGATGGATCCCTACGTCTCTGCGCAGAATTTCTTCACCAAGCTGACGAAGGTCGCCGGATGGAAGGAGATGGAGCCGACACTGCTTGCCCACGCGGTCCAGGTCAACGCCGACCCCGAGCACTACGCGGCATACTGGGCGCGGGCGGAGGACATCGTGGCAGCCCTCGCGCTCCCCACGGCCCCGTGACGCACGGGGCCGCGAGGCCTGGGGCCGCACAGCACGGCCTCAGCTGCGGCGAGTGACCAGGTAGTCCAGCGCCGCGGTGTGGAGCTCGGCGTCGAAGCCGCGGGCGACCCCGTCGATCTCGACGATCGGCACGATCTGCCGCACGCTCGAGGCGAGCCAGACCGAGTCTGCGGCCTGCAGCTCGTCGGGAGTGACGGTGCGGTACTCGGTGGTCAGCCCGTTCGCCTCCGCGTACTCGAAGAAGGCGGCCTGTGCCGTGCCGGCGAGGATGCCCTGGTCGGTCGACGGCGTGACGAGGTGCCTGCCGAACTGCAGCACGGCTGTCGATGTCGGCCCTTCCAGGACGAACCCGTCGCTGCTGATGAAGATCACGTCGTCGGCTCCCCGGCGCTCCGCCTCGCGGTAGACCGACTTGTTCACCGCGTAGGAGAGGGTCTTCGCTCCCTGCAGCAACCACGGGGACGTCTGGGCGACATCGTGGCGGTAACCGCGGTCGAGGGTGACCACCTTCAGGCCGTGGGTGCGCGCCTCGGTGAAGTCGGGTTCCGGGTCGACGAAGACCCACCCCGTGCACCGGCCGGCGCCCTCGATGCCGCGGGTGAGCACGAGCTTGACCGACAGGCGCGGGTGGGTCGACGCTGCGATTCCCTGGCGGATGCCCTCGCGGTAGAGGTCGAGGCACGGAGCCGGCAGGTCGAGCAACCTGGCCGAATTGGACAGGCGGGCCAGGTGCGGCTCGAGGGCCTGGCCGAAACCGTCAATGGCGTCGAGCGTTTCGAAGATACCGTCGCCGCGGGTCACCGCGAGGTCGAGCACCGAGATCTGCGGGTCTGCCGGGTCGGCCCGACGGACCGAGGCCGCGAGCGCGGAGGCATCCGTTCCGGTCTGGGTCGGGTCGTCCAGCATGAACAGCACGCGGGGGTCCGCCCCGTCTGTGGGCGAGGCGTCCGCGTTCATCGCAACGGGATTCGTGTCTGCTGTGCTCATCGTTCTACTCCATAGTGCTCGTGGCTGATCGTGTTCTCGGAAATCCAGTCGGGCAGCACCGCGTAGCCGAGACCCGGCCCGGTGGGAACGGTCACCATGCCGTCGAGTGCGGTGACCGGGGGGTCGATGATGTCCTTCGCGTAATACTTCTCCGACGCCGACACATCGGACGGGTAGCTGAAGTTGGGCAGCGATGACAGGGCGACGTTGGCCGCGCGCCCGATGCCGAACTCGTGCATCCCGCCGCACCACACCGGGATGCCCGCATCCCTCGCGAGATCGTGTGCGGCGCGGGCAACGGTGAGACCGCCCATCCGTGACACCTTGATGTTCAGGATCCGGCCGGCGCCGAGGGCGATCATCGTGCCGATGTCGTCGAGGTCCACGACCCCCTCGTCGAGGCAGATCGGGGTCTCCAGGGTGGCCTGGAGCCTGGCATGGGCGACGAAATTGCGGGGTGCGTACGGCTGTTCGATCATGCTGAGGCCGAATTCGTCGAGACCGCGCATCAGGGCCGTGGTTTCGTCGGTATCCGCGTAGATCCCGTTCGCGTCGACATGGACGTCCTGCTTCGGGAAAGCGGCGCGTACAGCACGAACGGGACCGATGTCCCAGCCCGGCTTGATCTTGAGTTTCACCCGGCGGTATCCGGCGTCGACATGGCGGCTGACCTCGGTGAGCAGGGCGTCGATGGAGGATTCGATGCCGAGGGAGACGCCCGCTGCGACCTCGGCGCGGGTGCCGCCCAGTGCCACGGACAGCGGTTCGTCGCGCGCGCCGGAGTACAGGCTCCACGCGGCCATGTCGAAGCCGGCCTTGGCGAACTCGTGGCCGCGGATGCGTGCCCACGTCGTCGCCAGCTCGGCCGGCGTCTCCCACTCGTGCCCGATGATCGCGGGGACGATGTATTTCTTCGCGACGAGGAGCGCCGTGTCCACGGTCTCCGAGGAATAGAAGGGGTCGCTCGCCGAGGCGATCTCGCCCCAGCCGACCGCGCCGGATTCGTCGGTGAGGCGCACCACGATGTGGTCGAGGTGGCTCTTGCGGTGAGAACTCGTCTCGAAACCGTGCACAAGCGGCAACCGGGTGACAAACAGGGAAACGCCCACTACCTTCATCGTGCTCCTTCGATGCTGCGTTGGGTGCTGCGTTCGTCCATGGTTCACTCCACGTAACTGTTCAGGATCTGGTTCAGCTGCTCCCGCTCGGCGAACCTGCGCCGGGCTCCTTTGGCACTGGCAATACTCAAGGTACTCACCAGATGGATGACGGCGGCGACCGCCGTGGGGGAGTCGGCGTACGAGGCGCTGCTGGTCGGCACGGTCACGGTTTCGGTGGCGAAGGCTGCGACCGGAGCATCGGGGGAGTCCGTGACGGCGATCACGGTTCCGCCGGCCGCGGCGAACCGTTCGGCGACGAGCACGCTCTGCCGCTGGTACCGGCGGAACGAGAACACGACGAGCACATCGGTCGGGCGGACGTCGCTGAGGACGTCGATCGAGCGGACGGCGGCTTCGTCGATGAGGAGCACCTGAGAGAGTCCTGCCGAGAGGTCCCAGGCGAACAGGGTCGCGTATGCGAATGACTTGCCCGCGCCGAGCACATACCGCCTGCGGGCGGCCACGATCCGGGCCGGCGCGCGAACGAGGGCATCGTCTTCCCCGAGGTGTGCGAAGGTCTCGGCAAGGTTCTTCTTTTCGCTCTCCACGATGCGCGCGCGCAAGACCGACGACGACGACCGCTTCTGAAGTCGTGCTGCGTACCGGTCCTCCGGACTTGTGAGGGCCTCGTTCGCCTCTGTCGTCAACGGGCTGCCTGGCGGATGCGCGGCGCGGGCTCCTGGGTGCTGGCCGCGACGAAGACGTATGCGGCGCTCGTGCCGTCGACCCGGACGCAGGATTCGGCGACGTAGCCGCGCTCGAACAACTCGGTGAAGGTTTCGGCCACGGCGGCTCTCAATGCCTGGACGATGACGGGGGTGAGCGTCTTCGCGGGACTGTCGGACGGGATCGGCACGTGGATGACGTCGCCGTCGCCCACCGGCCGACCCCAGTGCCGGGGCAGCGTCGTTCCCAGTGCTGTGGGGTCCACGACGGGGAAGCTCGGGGGGATCGACGCCGCGGCGCGGGGCGGCGTGGCCGACTCGGTACCGGTGGCGCCCGAGAGCGCCCAGTCGACGATCAGTCGGTCGGAGAACGGCTCGTCGTAGTAGTTCGCGGCGAAGCGCACTCCGCGGGCGCCGAGCACGTCGAGGTTGAAGTGGGCATTGCGGGCAAGGGTCGGGTCGAACGCCCAGCGCATCGAGGTGAGTCCCTCTGATCTCGCGATGATTGCCTGTCCCTGCTTGAGCAGGCGGCCCACTCCCTTGCCCTGCCAGGCGGGGTCGATGAACGCGGCCTGCGAGTACAGATAGGGCGCCCCGGATTCGAAACCCACGAAGCCGTAGGCGAAACCGACGAGCTCGCCGGCGCCGTCCCGCGCGGCAACGGCCGCACCGCCGTTGCCCACGATTGCCGAGAGCAGCTTCGGGTTCAGGCTGTGATCGGCCGCGGTATAACCGAACACCCGGGTATACAGCTCGCTGGCGTGGCTGAACACGGCGCGTGACCGGGTGGATTCCACCGTGAGTTTCAGGTCACCCATGTTGTGTCGTTTCCCTGTCCTGGTCTTTTCGGAACACGATGTTCCAGAACCAATCTGACAATCATAAACAACTTATGTGTCGTATTCGTTTCGTAACTCTCAAGCAAATTCGCGAACTGGTCGAAGGATAGGTAACATATCTTCTACCTGTTCCGAGCCTGCCACCGCCTGAGGAGATGCCGTCATCACATCCACTGGACCCGTCATACCGGACGCCTCCGCGCGGGCTCGTGCGCTGGCGACCCTCGAGGACTACGTGCTCCGCGAGACGCCGACCGGGGCGGGCACGGCCATCACGGCGCTCGCGGATGCGCTCGCCGGCCGCTATTCCGGACTCGGCGGCACGGTGGTGCTGCACCGGACACCGGAAGGCCCCCACGTCGTCGCTGACTTCCCCGGGCGGGGCAGTGGCGTCGGCGCCGCTCCCGTTCTCCTGATCGGGCACTCCGACACGGTGTGGCCGGTCGGCACCCTTGCCGGCGACGTGCCGTGGACGAGCGATGGAATCCGCATCACCGGCCCAGGGGTCTACGACATGAAATCCGGCCTGGTGGTCATGGAAGAGGCCCTCGAGCTGCTCCGCGCCCTGGGCGATGCCGGCGCCGTGGACCACGTGCCGGTGCGGATCATCGTCACGGCAGACGAGGAAATCGGCTCCCCGACCTCTGGCGCGCTGCTCCTGGCCACGGCCGACGGCTGTTCTGCGGCGATCGGCTTCGAGTCGCCGCACCCCGACGGCGACCTCAAGGTCGGGCGTCTCGGCAGCACCCGCCTCGCTCTCGCCGTCTCCGGTGTTCCCGCCCACGCCGCCCTCGACCCCGAGAAGGGAGTCTCCGCGACGGAGGAGATCATCGACCAGTTGCTGCGGGTGCGCGACATCGCGGCCAGGGCCACGATCCGCGCCGAAGAACGCCCGACTGCCAAGGTGCTCTACAACCTCGGTTCCATCACGGCCCCCGGCCTGGCCAACGTCGTCGCGGACGACGCCGTGGCCGTGCTCGGCTTCCGCTTCTCCGATCCGGACATCGAAGGCGAAGTCCTCGACGAGATCGAGGCGCTGACTCCCGTCCGCCCGCGTGCGCAGGTGGCCGTCACCCGGCTGTCCTACCGCCCGGCCTGGCAGCCACGCGCCGCCGACCAGGCCCTGGCCGCCGTTATCTCGGGCTGCGACGCCGGGTTCGGCGACGGTGGTTCCGACAGGGCTCCGCTCGGCGCTCGTCCAGCGGCCGGCGCCGCGGACACCAACCTGCTCGGTGCATCCGCTCTCGGTATCGTCGACGGTTTCGGACCCCGCGGCGGCGGTGCGCACGCCCGCAGCGAGCACATCATCGTCGAGTCGCTCTGGGAGCGCATCCGCCTCCTCGCCGAGGTCCTCACCGTCATCCACCTGCCGCGCTGAGTAGTCTCGCCCGTCGCGGGTCGACGCGGCGGCCGATCGATCCTCTTTCGCGTGGTTCGGAGCGATGTCATACTCGCCTCGAACGGGGGTGCCGGAAACCGGCCGGATGAGGGGGCCAGCGGCGTTCGCGTCGGATTGCGGGTGACTCGATGAGTAAGTGGACGGCAATCGCGGTCCTCGGCAGTGCGCAGTTCGTCATGGTGCTCGACAGCACCGTCATGAACGTGTCGATCTCGACGGTTGTCACAGACCTGGACACCACGGTCGCAGCGATGCAGAGCGCGATCACGTTCTACACCCTCACGATGGCGGCGGTCATGCTGCTCGGCGCAAAGCTCGGCGACATCTGGGGCCGGCGGCGCGCGTTCGTGATCGGTGCGGTCGTCTACTCGTGCGGTTCCCTGTTGACGGCACTGAGCCCGAATTTCGCGGTGCTCTTCCTCGGCTGGTCGGTCATCGAAGGACTCGGCGCCGTGCTGGTGATCCCGGCCATCGCAGCTCTCGTCGCGGAGAACTACCGGGACAGGGACCGCGTGACCGCGTACGCGATCATCGGTGCCGTGTCCGGGGCCGCGGTCGCGGCCGGCCCCCTGATCGGAGGCTACGTCACGACCTACCTGAACTGGCGCTACGTCTTCGTGTCCGAGGTCGTGATCATGATCGGCGTCGTCCTCACGGCGCGCCTCATCTCCGACAGCAGCAGGCCGAGCAGCACCCGAATCGACGTCCCGAGCGTCCTGCTCTCGGCGGCGGGCCTCGTCCTCGTCGTCTACGGGATGCTGCAGAGCAAGACCTGGGGGTGGATCCTCCCGAAACAGGCTCCCGAGATCAACGGGAGCCCGATCGAGCCCCTGGGCCTGTCCCTCGTGCCCTACCTGATCCTGCTGGGCGTCTTCCTCCTCTGGCTGTTCACCGGTCGCCAACGGCGACTGGCCGAGACGGGCCGCGCCCCGCTCCTCGACGTCGGGATGTTCTCGATCACGCAGCTCCGGTCCGGGCTCTCCGTGCTCGGTGCGCAGTACGCGTTCACGGCCGGGGTGTTCTTCATGATCCCGATCTACCTGCAGATGACCCTGGGGCTCAACGCGCTGGAAACCGGGCTGAAGATCTTCCCGCTGTCGATCGCGCTCATCCTCTTTTCCGTGGTGGGCACCCGGTTGTCGACATTGTGGTCACCGCGCCGGATCGTGCGCGTCGGTCAGGTCGTCCTGGTGGGAAGCGCCGTATGCCTGCTCGGTTCCGTCTCCCTGGACCTGAAGAGCGTCGTGTTCGGCGTCGGGATGTTCACCGCGGGAGCTGCACTCGGGCTTCTCGCCTCGCAACTCGGAAACGTGAACATGTCCAGTGTCGGCGAGGAGAGGACGAGCGAGGTCGGCGGGCTTCAGGGCGTCTTCCAGAACCTCGGCTCGTCGCTCGGTACCGCTTTGATCGGATCGGTGCTGATCGCGTCGCTCTCGTCCTCGTTCCTGAGCTCCGTAGAGAGCAGCAGCCTTCCCGACTCCGTGAAATCCGCGGTCAGCACGCAGACAGAGGCCGGTGTCGCCATCGTTCCCGTCTCGAGTGTGGCCGGCATCGCGACGGACGCGGGACTGTCGAGCTCCGACAGTGCCGAGTTGACCAGGATCTACAGCGAATCACAGGTGTCCTCCCTGCGGGTGTCCTTCTTCGCGCTGGTCCTCTTCGCCCTCGGATCCCTGTTGTTCTCCAGGAACATTCCGAACCAGGCCGTCGAGAGGCGTCAGGGGAAGACCCGGGAGGCGCGGCAATCGCCGTGACCGGGCCCATTCCCGGCGGTGCCATTCCAGGCAGTGCCCATTCCAGAAACGGCCGAACGACAGTATTTTGTCAGCGACGAGGGCATCACACGGGTGTCCCGGTATCCGAGGGAAGACGGCTCATGGATAGTTTCTGGAACTTTGTCGGGTTCTTCTTCTGGTCCTTCGTCTTCCTCGCTTACCTGATGGTGCTCGTGACCGTCATCGGGGACCTGTTCAGCGACCATCAGGTCAGCGGCGGGGTCAAGGCCATCTGGATGGTTTTCCTAGTCTTCCTGCCCTTCCTCACCGCCCTCGTCTACCTGATCGCGCGGGGTTCCGGGATGTCCGAGCGCCAGGAGCAGCGCAGGAACCAGTACCGGGGCCAGACGGATCAGTACATCAAGACCGTTGCGGGTTCGTCGCCGTCCACGGAAATCGCGGACGCGAAGAAGCTGCTCGACTCCGGCGTCATCACCCAGGCCGAATACGAGCGGCTCAAGGCCCGCGCGCTGGGCTAGTCCTGCCCGGGGAGAAAACGACAGAAGAAAACGACAGAGAGGTCGTCAAGCATGGATGTCGTCCACCATGTATGAGGACAGGGCCGCGCTCGACAATGTCGTCGAGCACGCGACCGTGGGGGAGCGCAAGGCCAGGGGCAAGCGGGCCAGGGAGCAGACTCCCCGCGCCAGTCACTCGGGTTGGTCGCCGGCCGCGGACAGACCGGACCCGGTGGCGCTGCTCGAGGAACAGAACCTCACCAGGGAGCAGGACCTCGTGCCGGTCCGGCACGGCCGCATGCTGGTATCGCCGTTCACGTTCTACCGCGGCGCGGCCAGGATCATGGCCGCCGACCTCAAGGACACCCCGAGGTCCGGGCTGATCGTCCAGCTCTGCGGTGACGCCCACCTGTCCAATTTCGGCCTGTTCGCCTCGCCGGAGCGTGCCCTGCTCTTCGACCTGAACGACTTCGACGAAACCCTGCCCGGCCCGTTCGAATACGACGTCCAGCGGATGTGCGCGAGTTTCACGATCGCGGCGCGCAACAACAGGTTCACGAACTCCCAGGTCCACGACGTGACGCTCGCCTCGGTGCGGGCGTATCGCGAGGCGATGGCGGAATTCGCGAAGATGGGCACGATGGACGTCTGGTACGCCCGCATGACCGAGGAGACCGTCATGGCGACCCTCCAGGTGGCCGCGGGCAAAAAGAAAGGAGACCGGACGGAGCGCAAGGCTGCGGTGAACGCCGAGAAGAGGACCAGGGCGCTCGCCGACAAGGCCCGCACCCGTGACAGCCTGCAGGCGCTGTCGAAGCTCGCAGAGTTCGTTGACGGGGACTACCGGATCATCAGCCAGCCGCCGATCGTCATCCCTGTCCGGGAGCTGACGACGACGACGGGACTGTCGCCCGACGAGATCGAGGAATCGGTCCGGACGGCGTTCCGCTCCTACCGCGCCAATCTCCAGGATGACCGCCGCCGGCTGCTCGAACGTTTCGAACTCGTCGACGTTGCCCGTAAAGTCGTGGGCGTCGGGAGCGTCGGCACGCGCGCCTACATAGCGCTGCTCCAGGGGCGTGACCAACAGGATCCACTCTTCCTCCAGGTCAAGGAGGCCAGGGCCTCGGTGCTCGAGGACCACCTCGACAGGAGCCGCTACGAACAACCCGGTGAGCGCGTCGTGCAGGGACAGCGGATGATGCAGGCCGCGAGCGACATCTACCTCGGTTGGACGAAAGGGGTGCAGGAGAACCGGTTCCTCTACTGGCGCCAGCTACGCGACATGAAGGGGTCCGTCGTCGTGGAGAACATGGTGCCGTTCGGCATGACCCTCTATGCCGGGCTCTGCGGCTGGACGCTCGCTCGCGCGCACGCACGCTCGGGTGACCCCGTCGCCATCGCCGCCTACCTCGGGAAGAGAGCTGAATTCGACACGGCGATCACTGATTTCTCGCTGCGCTATGCGGACCAGAACGACCGCGACTATGAGGCCTTCGCCGAGGCCGTCCGTTCCGGACGGCTGCCGTCTATCGCCGGCCTGTAGGAGGTCCTTTCCGAACCAGCCGCGCAGCGCTGCAGCCTAAGATTCAGGAGGGTCATCCTCAGCGGCGTCCCGCTCGCCTGCCGAACTCCGGCAGCTGGCTGACGACTGGCCTCGAAGGACGACCCACCGATGTTGCACAAAACCAGCCTGCTCGCCGGGCTCACCGCCCTGGTCCTGCTTCCGCTCGCCCTCACCGGATGCTCGACGAACGGGAGCACCGCGACCGGATCGGACGCGGCATCCGCCGGGAAGACGACCATCGCGGTGGTCACCCACGGAAACCCGGGCGACGCGTTCTGGGACGTGGTCAAGAGTGGCGCAGAGCAGGCAGGCACCGACCTCGGCGCGACCGTGACATACCAGGGCGACGGTGACCCCGTGCGTCAGAGCCAGCTGATCGATTCGGCCGTCGCGACGCATCCGGACGGACTGATCGTCTCGATGGCGAACCCCGACGGGGTCAAGGCGTCCGTCGAGAAGGCCGTGGCGGCCGGCATCCCGGTGATCACGATCAACTCGGGACTCGAGGAGTCCCTCGCCTTCGGCGCCCAGACCCACGTCGGCCAGAGCGAGTACGCCGCCGGACAGTCCGCGGGGGAGCGCCTCGCCAAGGCGGGAGCCACGAAGGTGATCTGCGTCATCCACGAGGCAGGCAACACGGGCCTCGAGGACCGCTGCCGGGGAGCCGCCGCCGGGCTCGGCAGCCCGGTCACGAACGTACAGGTCGACATCGCCAACCTCGCGGACGCCCAGAACACGATCAAGAGCACGCTCCTGGCCGACCCGACGATCGACGGTGTGCTCAGCCTGAACCCGGGCATCGCCGTCGCCGCGAGCCAGGCCATCACCGACGCGGGCAGCCACGCGCAGCTCGCGACCTTCGACGTGTCCAAAGACGTGACGACGCTCATCGAGGCCGGCTCGATCCTGTTCGCGGTCGACCAGCAGCCTTATTCCCAGGGCTACCTTCCGGTGGTCTTCCTCACCCTGCAGAAGCGCAACGGCGATGTCGTCGGCGGCGGCCAGCCGGTGTTCTCCGGCCCCGGGTTCGTCACGAAGGAGAACGCGGCGCAGGTCGCCACCTACGCGGCACACGGAACCCGATGACCGGGCTGCTCCGCCGCCCCGAGGTCGGGGCCTTCGTCGCCGCGTTCGGGATCTTCCTGTATTTCTCGATCTCGACATCCGCTTTTCTGACCCCGGCCGGCGTCGCAACCTGGCTGTATTCGTCGTCGCTGTTCGGGATCATGGCCGTCGCCGTGGCGCTCCTGATGATCGGCGGAGAGTTCGACCTCTCCGCGGGCGCGATGACGGGAACGACCGGCCTGATCGTCGGTATTGCGACGACGCAGTGGGGCCTGAACGTGTGGCTCGCCCTCGTGCTCGCGCTCGCCGCGGCCCTCCTCGTCGGGGCATTCAACGCGTGGCTCGTCACCTCGACCGGCCTGCCGAGTTTCATCGTGACCCTCGCAACCTTCTTCATCCTGCAGGGCCTGAACCTCGCCGTCACCAAACTGCTCACCGGGACCGTCGCGATCCAGGGCCTCGGGGCCGTCACGGGCTTCGACCAGGCCCGGGTGCTCTTCGGCTCCTCGTTCCCGCTGTTCGGCATGGACGTCAAGATCTCGATCGTCTGGTGGATCCTGCTGACCGCGCTCGCGACCTGGGTGCTGCTGCGCACCCGCTTCGGCAACTGGGTCTTCGCGGTCGGCGGCCAGGCCGCAAGCGCCCGCCAGGTCGGCGTGCCCGTGCGCCGGGTGAAGTTCGGGCTCTTCCTCACGACCGCGGGCGCCGCCTGGCTCGTCGGAATGCTCCAGCTCTTCGACGTGTCGACCGTGCAGGCGACGACGGGCATCGGCCAGGAATTCGTCTACATCATCTGCGCCGTCGTCGGCGGCTGCCTGCTCACCGGCGGGTTCGGCTCCGCGATCGGCGCGTCCCTCGGCGCCCTCATCTACGGCATGGCGCTCCAGGGCATCGTCTTCGCCCAGTGGGACAGCAACTGGCTCAAGGCCTTCCTCGGCGGCATGCTGCTGCTCGCGGTACTCGTCAACCTCTGGGTGCGCCGCCAGGCCGGTGAGCGCTCATGACCGCGGCGGAGCCCCTGGGCGCGGCGGAGCCTCTGGGCGCGGCGGCGGATGCCCGGACGCCTCTTCTCGAGGTCCGCGGTCTCGGCAAGAGCTACGGTTCGGTGCGTGCGCTGAGCGGGGTGACGGCCTCGATCGGAGCCGGCGAGGTGCTCTGCGTGCTCGGCGACAACGGCGCGGGCAAGTCCACACTGATCAAGGTCCTCGCCGGGGCACACGGGCACACCGAAGGCACCCTCCTCGCCCACGGCGTCGAACAACACTTCGGGAGCCCCCGTGACGCGCTCTCCCTCGGCATCGCGACGGTCTACCAGGACCTGGCCCTCGTGCCGCTGCTCCCGGTCTGGCGCAACTTCTTCCTCGGAACGGAGGAGACGGTCGGCCGCGGGCCGTTCCGCCGCCTCGCCGTCGCCAGGATGCGGGCGACCACCCGGGACAGCCTTGCGACCCTGGGCATCACCCTCCGCGACGTCGACCAGCCGATCGGCACCCTCTCCGGCGGGGAACGCCAGGCCGTCGCGATCGCCCGCGCCGTGCACTTCGGCGCGAAACTCGTCATCCTCGACGAACCGACGTCCGCGCTCGGCGTCACCCAGGCCGGCCTCGTGCTGCGGTACATCGCGCGGGCCAGGGACAGCGGCCTCGGCATCGTGTTCATCACGCACAACCCGCACCATGCCTGGGCCGTCGGGGATCGGTTCCTCGTGCTCAACCGCGGCACGAGCCTCGGCGAGTTCGCGCGCGACGGGATCACGGTCGACGAGCTCACGAGGCTGATGGCCGGCGGCGAGGAGCTCGACGCGCTCGGTCCTGTGCTCGGCCGACCGGCATCCGCTGGGGACGCCCGCTGACCGAGGTGCGGGCCGACACCCCGGCGTCACACGCCTGTTCTACACTGGGGAATCGTCGTGCGGTGTGCAGCACCGCGTCCCGATCCGAGGAGCGAGCGTGACCGAGACCCCCGTTCCGCAGGGCGCAACCCAGGCCGCAGCGCAGTCCGCCGCCCAGGCCGTGCTCGAGGCCGGATCGCGCACGGCGGAGGCGCGCACCCTCATCGACATCCTCTTCGCCACCGAAGCCAGGCACCCCAACGCCCTCGCGCTCGAAGACCAGTCCGGCACCGTCAGCTACCGCCAGCTCCGGCACCTCGTCGACGAGCAGGCCCTCGCCCTCAGCCAGGCCGGCGTGCGCCGCGGGGACACCGTCGGCATCCGCATCCCCTCCGGAACCCGCGAACTCTACGTGTCCATTCTCGCGACCCTGCGGGTCGGCGCCGCCTATGTCCCGGTCGACGCCGACGACCCAGAGGAACGCGCTCACCTGGTCTTCAGCGAGGCCCGCGTCGTCGGCGTAATCGGCCGCGGCGGCGTCTTCGAGTTCCGGCCGGCGGTGGACGACGTCATGCTCAGGCAGCGGATGCTGCCGCCCGAGGAAGACCTGACCCTCGCGCACACCCACCGCACCCTGCCCCGCGGCAGCGACGACGCCTGGGTCATCTTCACCTCCGGGTCGACGGGGGTGCCGAAGGGTGTCGCCGTCTCGCACCGCTCGGCGGCGGCGTTCGTCGACGCCGAGGCCGGCCTGTTCCTGCGCAATGACCCGATCGGCCCCGCCGACCGGGTGCTCGCGGGCCTGTCGGTCGCTTTCGACGCCTCCTGCGAGGAGATGTGGCTGGCCTGGCGGAACGGCGCCTGCCTCGTCTCCGCTCCCCGTTCGCTGGTGCGCAGCGGCGTCGACCTCGGCCCGTGGCTGATCGCGCACGGGATCACCATCGTGTCGACGGTGCCGACCCTCGCCGCCCTCTGGCCGGAGGAAGCCCTCGAACGGGTGCGCCTGCTCATCTTCGGCGGCGAAGCCTGCCCGCCCGAACTCGCCGACCGGTTGCAGGCCAGGGGCCGTGAGGTCTGGAACACCTACGGGCCGACCGAGGCGACCGTCGTCGCGTGCGCCGCGCTGCTCGACGGCAGCGCGCCGATCCGGATCGGCCTGCCCCTCGACGGCTGGGACCTCGCCGTCGTCGATTCCGCGGGCGCCCGCGTCGCCGAGGGCGAGACCGGGGAACTCATCATCGGGGGAGTGGGCCTCGCCCGCTACCTCGACCCGGCCAAGGACGCCGAGAAGTACGCCCCGCACGCTGGCCTCGGCTGGCCGCGCGCCTACCGGAGCGGCGACCTCGTGCGCTTCGAGGCGGCCGGCCTCGTCTTCGCCGGCCGCGCCGACGACCAGGTCAAGCTCGGCGGACGTCGCATCGAGCTCGGCGAGATCGAGGCAGCGCTGCGCACCCTGCCGGGCGTCGCCGGTGCCGCCGCTGTCGTGCAGCGCACCCCGGCCGGGAACCAGGTGCTCGTGGGCTACCTCGCACTCGTCGACGCGGCATCCGCCTTCGACCGCGGCCAGGCGACCGTGCGCCTGCGGGAGGAATTACCCGCCGCTCTCGTGCCGTTGCTCGCCGTCGTCGACGAGCTGCCCACGCGGGTCTCCGGCAAGGTCGACAAGGCCGCCCTGCCCTGGCCGCTCCCGGCGACGGGCGACGACACGGATGCCGGCCTGCTGTCTCCGACGGCGGCCTGGCTCGCCGAGAAGTGGGCTGCCATCCTCGGGTCCACCGTCGAGGGTCCGGACGCCGACTTCTTCGCACACGGCGGTGGCTCGCTCACGGCCGCCCAGTTCGTCTCCGCGCTCCGCGAACGCTACCCGGACACCCGGGTCAACGACATCTACGACCACCCCCGCATCGGCGCTCTCGCCGACGAACTCGACTCCCGCACCCCCGCCGTGGTGGCCGCGGCGCGCACCGTGCTTCCGGTCCCGTTCCGCAGCCAGCTCCTGCAGACCCTGCTCGGCATCCCGCTGCACGCGCTCGTCGGCGCCCGCTGGCTCGTCTACCTCGCGGCGGCGAACAACCTGCTCGCCGCGGGCGGCGCCACGTTCGCGCCGACCCTGTCCTGGTGGTGGATCCTCGCCGGATTCCTCGTCTTCGTCACCCCGCCCGGCAAGATGGCGCTCTCCGTTCTCGCGTCCCGGCTCCTCCTCCGCGGGGTGAAGCCGGGCGCCTACCCGCGGGCGGGGTCCGTGCACCTGCGGCTCTGGCTCGCCGAGCAGGTGTCCCTGCTCGTCGACGCCGTGAGCCTCGCCGGAGCGCCCTGGATCAGCTACTACGCCAGGGCCCTCGGCGCCCGCATCGAACCGGGCGTCGACCTGCACGCGCTCCCGCCCGTCACGGGGATGCTGTCCATCGGCGAGCGCGCCGCGATCGAACCAGAGAGCGACCTGTCCGGCTACTGGATCGACGGCGACGTGCTGCGCATCGGACGGGTGAAGATCGGCGCCGGCGCCACGATCGGCGCGCGCAGCACCCTCCTCGGCGGAGCGGTGATCGGCGAGGGCGCCGTGATCGAACCCGGCGCCGCCGTGTCCGGCCACGTGCCGGAGGGCGAACGCTGGGCCGGCTCGCCTGCCACCCGGGTCGGGGCCGCCCGCGGCGCCTGGCCGGCCGAACACCCGCCACGCGGCCGGCGCTGGCTTGCGGCATACGCCCTCGGCGCGCTCGGCATGACCGCGATGCCCGCGGTCGCGGTGATTCTCGCCGCCCTCCTCGTCGGCGCCGCGATTGGCGACGCCGGCACCCTGGGCCTCGCGCTCGGCCGGGCCGCGCTGATGATGCCGCTCGCCGTGGTGGTCGCCGGGCTCGTGTACGCGCTGCTCGTCGTGCTCGCCGTACGGGTGCTCGGCGTCGGGCTCCGCGAGGGCTACTACCCTGTGCGCAGTCGGTTCGGCTGGCAGGTCTGGATGACCGAGCGCATCCTCGACGGCGCGCGCACTCTGCTCTTCCCCGTCTACGCGAGCCTGCTCACCCCGGTGTGGTTGCGCCTGCTCGGCGCGAAGGTCGGCGCGGGCGTCGAGGCGTCGACCGTGCTGCTCATCCCCGCGCTCACCACGATCGCGCCCGCAGCGTTCCTCGCCGACGACACGATGGTCGCCTGTTACGAACTCGGCGGCGGCTGGATGCACATCGGGCCCGCCAAGGTGGGCCGCCGCGCCTTCCTCGGCAACAGCGGCATGGCCGGCGCCGGCCGCACGGTGCCGCGCAACGGACTCGTCGCCGTGCTCTCGTCCACGCCGCGCAAGGCCAAGCGCGGGTCCTCGTGGCTCGGCAACCCGCCAGAGCGGCTGCGGCGGCTCGTGACGGATGTCGACGAGGCGCGCACGTTCCAGCCGTCCGCCCGTCTCCGCACGGCCCGTGCCTTCTGGGAGGTGCTGCGGATCGTGCCGGTTGTCGTGACCGGGCTGATCGCCCTCGGCGTGCTCGCCGCGCTCGACGCCCTCTGGCTCGGCCTCGGTCTCGGCTGGGCGATCCTGCTCGGCGGGATCGTGCTCCTCGCGGCCGGTGCCGTCGCCGCGGTCGTGACGAGCCTCGCCAAGTGGGCGCTCGTCGGGCGGATCTCCGTGAGCGAGCATCCGCTCTGGTCATCGTTCATCTGGCGCAACGAGGTCTCGGACACCTTCGTCGAGATGGTCGCCCGGCCGTGGTTCGCGGCGAAGGCCGCCGGGACCCCCGCCCTGTCGATGTTCCTGCGCACGATCGGGGCCCGGGTGGGCCGCGGCGTCTGGTGCGAGACATACTGGCTGCCGGAAGCGGACCTCGTGGCCCTCGGCGACGGGGTCACCGTGAACCGGGGCTGCGTCGTGCAGACTCACCTGTTCCACGACCGGATCATGCAGCTGGACCGGGTCGCGCTCGCCGAGGGGGCCACCCTCGGACCGCACAGCGTGATCCTGCCCGCCGCATCGGTGGATGCCGGAGCGACGGTCGGCCCCGCGTCCCTCGTGATGCGCGGCGAGCGGGTGCCTGCCGGGTCGGTCTGGTCAGGAAACCCGATCTCGCCGTGGCACAGACTGCCGTGGACACCGTGAGCCCGCAGACCGGCGGGAAGAACGGCGCAGGCAAGGGCTCTGCCGGTTCGTCCGGCAAGGTCGCCCTCAACCTCCCGACGACGATCGGCGCCGGCACGGCCGGCGATCCCTACCTGATCGGCGCGGGCAACGGCGGCTACCGGGCGCTGCACTACGACCTCGACCTGGACTACCGGGTCGCGACCAACCAGTTGCGCGCGACCGCGACGATCACCCTCGTGGCGACGATGCGCCTGGACCGGTTCAGCCTCGACTTCGACGGGCTGAGCGTCGACCGGGTCACGGTCAACGGCGCCCGGCCGCGCAAGTTCGTGCACACCGGACGCAAGCTCGTGGTGACCCTGCTGACGACGATGGAAGCCGGGGAACGGTTCGAGATCGCCGTGCGGTATCGCGGGGCGCCGCATCCGCTGCGGAGTATCTGGGGAGAGGTCGGCTGGGAGGAACTGCTCGACGGAGTCCTCGTCGCGGGCCAGCCGTGCGGGGCCGCTTCGTGGTTCCCCTGCAACGACCACCCGAGCAACAAGGCGACGTACCGGATCGCGGTGAGCTGCGAGGCGCCGTACACCGTGGTCTCGAACGGCACGCTCACCGCGAAGTCGACCCGTTCCGGCCACACCAGGTGGACCTTCGAGGTCGTCGAACCGATGGCGACCTACCTCGCCTCCGTGATGATCGGCCGGTACCGTTCGAGCGTGCTGCCGCCGGTTGCGGCGGGCGGCCCGGCCCCGGTGCCGATCATGCTGCACTTCCCGTCGAACCTCGCGCACAACGTCGGCGTCGACTTCGGCAGGCTCGGCGAGATGGTCTCGGTGTTCAGCACGACCTTCGGCCCCTACCCGTTCCCGGGGTACTCGGTCGTCGTGACGGATGACGTGCTCGAGATCCCGCTCGAGGCGCACGGCCTCGCCGTGTTCGGCCGCAATCACGTCGACGGCAACCATGGCAGCGACCGCCTGATCGCCCACGAGCTCGCGCACCAGTGGTTCGGCAACAGCCTCACCGCCGCCGCGTGGCGCGACATCTGGCTGCAGGAGGGTTTCGCCTGCTACGCGGAATGGATCTGGGGCGAACACGCCGGCGGACGCACCGCGGAGCAGAGCGCGGTGTTCCACCGCGGCAGGCTCGAGGCGCAACCGCAGGACCTCCTCGTCGGCGATCCCGGCCCGCACAACATGTTCGACGACCGGGTCTACAAGCGCGGTGCGCTCGCCCTGCACGCCGTGCGGCGCTCCCTCGGCGACGCGGTGTTCTTCGACACCCTGCGCGCCTGGACCCGCGCGAACCGGCACGGCCTCGTCTCGACGGATGCCTTTGTCGAGTTCGTCTCCATCCACACCGGGAGCGAGGAAATCCGCCGCATCATCGACCGCTGGATCTACCGGACCGCCCTCCCCAAGCTCTGACGTCGGGGGAGGCGAGCAGTCGGAGGGCCGGCTGAGACGCGGGGCCGGTTCCGGGACGGGCGAGCACGGCGACCCGGCCGACGAGCCCGAGGCCCGCGCCGGGGTCGAAGCTCGCGAGGAGGATGTCGGCCAGGGCGACGCCGGCGCCGGGCCAGGAGGCGAGCGCCGGGCCGAACCCGGCCGTTGGGGCGGGGGCGAGGGTGAGGTCGCGCGGATCGACGCGGAGGCCGTCGCCGGTCGACTTCAGGATCGCCTCCTTCGCACACCAGATCCCGGCGAGGTCTGCGGCGTTCGCCGCCCGCTCGCGAGGAGACAGGGCGACGTCGGCGAGGGGGGAGCGGGCGACGGCGTCCACGCTTTCGATGTCGACGCCGACGGGCCCGGCGAAGCTCACCGCGACGGCGACGTGGCCGGACGCCCGGCTGAGGCTGAGGTGAACGGTCGGGTGCGGCGCAGACCCGGATGTCACGGCCGCGAGGGAGGGCACCCCGTGCTCGGCGCTCCCGCAGTGCGGGCAGCGGCGACAGACCCGCACGCTCGCGGGATCGAGGCCGAGCGCCCACGCGGCGGCCGCCGCCAGCAGGGCTCGGTCGGCGGCATCCGTTGGTGAACGCGGCGCGACCATGACGATCACCTCGCCGATGGATTCCATGCACCAAGTGTGGCCGAACCCACGGCCGGTGGCACACTGGTAGCTGCACTCGAGGAGCACGACATGACACTGATTGACAACGCGGTCTACGTGGACGGTCGACGCCTCGCGACGCCCGCCTCCCTCGATGAGACCTATGCGACTCTGACCGAATGCGGCGGCTTCGCCTGGATCGGGATGTACCGGCCAGAAGAGGCTGAGCTGCGCTCCATCGCCGCGGAGTTCAACCTGCACCACCTGTCGGTCGAGGACGCGCTCAAGGGACACCAGCGTTCCAAGCTCGAACGGTTCGACGACATCCTCTTCGTGGTGCTCCGCCCGGCCCGGTACATCGACGCCGAGGAGCGGGTCGAATTCGGCGAACTGCACGTCTTCGTCGGGCCCGATTTCGTCGTGACCATCCGCCACGCCGAATCCCCGGACCTCGCGAAAGTGCGCGCACGGATGGAGTCGACGCCGAGGCTCCTGGCCCTCGGCCCTGAGGCGGTGCTCTACGCGATCTTCGACCAGCTCGTCGACGAATAAGCGCCCGTGATCGCCGGCCTCGAGAACGACATCGACGAGATCGAGGACGAGATCTTCGACGGCGACCCCGAGGTCGCCCGGCGCATCTACGACCTGTCCCGCGAGGTGATCGAGTTCCAGCGGGCGACCCAGCCGCTTATCGGCATGCTCGAGGCCCTCAAGCGCGGCTTCGCGAAGTACAACGTCGAGGTCGAGCTGCACCACCACCTCGACGACGTGCTCGACCACGTGCTGCGGATCAACGAGCGCGGCTCGGCCTTCCGGCAGATCCTCGACAACGCGCTGATCGTGCACTCGACCCTCGTCACCCAGCGCCAGAACGACGAGACCCGGCGCCTCTCGGAGACGGGCCTGGCCCAGAGCGAAGAGGTCAAGAAGATCTCGAGCTGGGCGGCGATCCTGTTCGCTCCGACCCTCGTCGGAACCGTGTACGGGATGAACTTCGAGAACATGCCGGAGCTGCACTGGGAGTACGGCTACCCCTATGCCCTCGGGCTGATGGTCGCGGGCGGCTTCGTGCTCTGGCGCGTCTTCAAGAAGAACAACTGGCTGTAGCCGCTTCGGGCGCCCGCCGCGCAGATCAGAACCGATCGCCTGAGGCCTGAAGCGCAGGGTCAGGCCGGGACGCTCGCCGTCAGCAACCCGCCGAGGAACCGGGCGATCGCCCGGGCAGCCGGCAGCGGGGCGCTGGCCTCGACGGCGGGGTTGTAGTTCGTGTTCGTGTTGACGTCGTAGGTGACCCGGCGGCCGTCGGCGGTCTCGATGAACTCGATGCCGGCGATCTCGATGCCGTGGTCGGCGAGGAAGGCCTCGTACCGGGCGATCAGTGGGTCGCTGTCGAAGCCCTTGCGCAGGGCGAACGGCTCGACCGGTGCCGCGTCGTTTCCCGGGTCGATGACACACGCGTCTGCCGGACACAGTTCGAAACTACCCGCCGAGATGTCGACCCGGACCGCGTAGACGTAACGCCCGCCGACGAACTCGACCCGGGTGATGAAGGGCCGTTCCGCGGGCAGGTATTCCTGGAGCAGGGTGATGCCGTCGGCCGGCTCCTCGAAGAGCGGCGAGGCCAGGTAGGCGTCGAACTCCTCGAACGAGTCGAAGCGCCGCACGCCGAGTCCTTTGCCGCCCTGGTTGTGCTTCGTGATGAACGGCGTCGCGAATTCGCGGGAGCGCTCACGCAGGTCGTCACGACCGAACACGGCAACGGTCTTCGGAACGTCAAAGCCCGCCGCGCGCAGGGCGCGGTGTTGCTGCACCTTGCTCACCTCGAAGTTGATCGTGTCCCCGCCGTTGACGACGCGGCGTCCGGAGTCTTCGAGCCAGCGGAGATAGGCCCGGGTGTAGTCCTTCGAGTGCACGTTTCCGCGGCTGTGCGCCGAGGCGCTCATCCGCGACCAGTACACGCCCGGTGCGGGTTCGGCGTCGAGATCGATGGAGCCGCGGGTCAGCAGGACCTCCTCCGCAGCGACGCCTTCTGCGGCGAAGGCCGCGGTGAACGGCGGCAGCCAGTCGGGGTTCTCGTGGAGGATGTACACGCGCGGCAGCTCAGTCATCACTCCAGCGTACGAACACGGCAGAGGCCGCGCGACCAGGGTCGTCTCCGCGGCAGGTCGTGACGGTGCGTGACGGTGCGTGACGGTGCGTGACCGGCGAGCACCGCGCTCGGGGACCCGGACAACCACCGTGCCGAGCACGAGCCAGCCGACTCGGACATCCAGTTGTTCGTCTCGCTGCTGTCGGGATCGCACGGTCCTGCAGGCGGTGAAAACCGGCACGGAGGCGCTGGGCACGCTCGTTGAGGGATCCGGTGTCGAGCACGACGGCGGAGACGCCCCAGGCGCGGGCCTCGTCGATCGCGGCACGGACGAGGGCCTCACCGGTCCCGGCGCCCTGCACCTCAGGGGCCCTAGCCCTCGTTCGCGGTGCCGGTCACGCCTGGGCAGCGCGCCAGGCGTCGACGTCCGCGCCGAGCGCGGCCTTCTCCGCCGGATCGAGGAACGAAGCTTCGATCCCGTTCCGGGCGAGGAGGGCGAGCCGGTCAGGCCCGAGTCCGAACTCGGCGTCGAGCGCCGCGAGGTTGTCGTCGATGTACCCGCCGAAGTACGCGGGGTCGTCCGAGTTGACCGTCGCGAGCAGGCCGAGGTCGAGCATCCGCACGATGGGGTGGTCGGCGAGCGTGTCGATCGCACGCAGCCGCACGTTCGAGAACGGGCAGACCGTGAGCGGCACCCGATCGCGCACGAGCCGTTCGACGAGCGCGGGATCCTCGAGGCTGCGGATGCCGTGGTCGATCCGCTCCACCCCGAGCCGGTCGAGCGCGCTCCAGACGTACTCGGGCGGGCCCTCCTCGCCGGCGTGCGCGACCCGGCGCAGCCCGTTCGCCGCGGCGAGCGCGAAGACCTCCTCGAACAGTTCCGGAGGGTAGCCGACCTCCGCGGAGTCGAGTCCGACACCGTCGATCGTGTACCCGCTCGCGAGAATCTCGCGGAGGATCTGCAGGGCCTCGTTCGCGGGCCGGTCGCGCAGGAACGTCACGATCAGTTTCGTCGAGATGCCGAAGTCCGGGACCGAGGTGCCGAGGGCATCCGCCACCCCGCCGAGCGCGGTCAGCAACGGGATGCCGCGGCTCGTGTGCGCCTGCGGGTCGAAGAAGATCTCGGCGTGCCGCACCCCCGCGTCAGCGGCCCGGCTGAGGTAGGCCCGGGTCAGGTCCGTGAAGTCGGCGGCTTGGCGCAGGACGTCGAGGTTGTGGTAGTACAGATTGAGGAAGGATTGCAGATCGGTGAACTCGTATTGCGCCCGCAACTCCGCCAGGGTCGCGAAAGGCAGGACGACGGCATTGCGTTCGGCCAGCTCGAAGATGAGCTCCGGTTCGAGAGTGCCCTCGATGTGCAGGTGGAGTTCGACCAGGGGGAGTTTCATTTCCCCATTCTCGCAAGCCCGGTCGGCTCCGAATCACCAGTGGTGTCCTCCTTCAGCGCACCGGCCGCAGCGCCCGCCAGCGCACGGTCCAGCACGACGGTCGGCAAACACGACAAATCCGCGGGTTTTCCCGCGAATCCCCACGAAACCCGGGGAGCCTGCGGCCGAACGGTGTTTTCCGGACTTAGGGTGTCGGTGTGTGGCGCCTCGATAGAAAACAAGATGACGACGACATCCTGTCGACCAACCCGGATGCTCCGTCGGGTGAGCCGCGGAATGCGGTCTCCCCGCAGACCGTGAGCCTCGGGGATCCCTCGGTCGTCGCGGGAAACATCGCCGAGCCGGTCTGGAACCGCTGGCGCACCGAACTCGCCGAGATCGGCGGGCGCTCGCCTCTGTTGCACTTCGCCGACGAGCCGCGCACCCGCATCGAACTGAGCCAGGCCCACCCCGGCGGACTCCCGCAGTTCATCACCGGCAAGTCCACCCTGCTCTCCAACCTCATCCGCGACGAACTCGCGCTGCGCAACGCCCGCCTCGCGGCCGGCGAGATCACCCAGAAGGGCATCGAACTGCGCTCCATGCGCGGCATCGAATCGGTGCACCTGGGCATCGGCCTCGCCGAATGGCGCTTCGGTGACGTCGACTTCCTCGGCCCGGTGCTGCTCCGCCCGCTCGCGATCCGCCGCTACGGCCGCGACTTCGAGCTCAAGCTCAAGGGCCAGCCGTTCCTGAATCCCGAACTCGGCCGCGCGCTGCACGAGCAGTTCCAGATCACCCTCGACGCCGACGCCTTCGTCGCGCTCGCCGTGACCA
This sequence comes from Cryobacterium sp. MDB2-A-1, assembly GCF_004402675.1. NCBI lineage: Bacteria > Bacillati > Actinomycetota > Actinomycetes > Micrococcales > Microbacteriaceae > Cryobacterium > Cryobacterium sp. MDB2-A-1. Next base: position 35,856 of record NZ_SOFK01000025.1, read on the forward strand.
ACGGCGCCTTCAAACCGCAGCCCGTCATCGACCGCCTCCGCGGCCTCACCTCGCACCTGCCCTGGTTCAACGTCACCCCGCGCCTCGTCGCATCCTCCTTCGCCGACGTCGGCCGGGCCATGAAGGCGGATGCCGCGCACCTCGAGCATCCGCTGCTCGACGCGATCGCGGGGAACCCGAGCGCCCGACAGGCCATCGAGGGCGCATACAACCCCGTCGTGCCGATCGGCCAGGACTCCCGGCCGCCCGCGACCGACGTGCTGCTGCTCGACGCAGACCCCGAACAGGAGAACGTCGTCGCGCAGATCGCGGCAGGGAACTCCCTCGTCGTCAAGACCCTGCCCGGCACCGGAGGCACCCAGACGATCGTCAACGCGATCGGCTCCCTGATCTCCCAGCACAAGCGTGTCCTCGTCGTGAGCGCCCGCCGCTCGAGCCTCGACGGCATCAACCAGCGCCTCACCCAGGTCGGCCTCCCCGGCGTCGCCGTCACCCCACGGCTGCTGCGCCGCGACCTGATCGCCTCGATCACCCGCAACGAGAAGGCCGTCCAGCCGATGGTCGGCGACGTCGACGACGCCCTCGTGCGGCTCCGCAAGGTGCTGCTCGACTACCGCGGCGCCCTCACCCGGCGCGACCCTGCCCTCGGCGTCTCCGTACTCGACGCCCTCGGCGAACTCGCAAGGCTCGCCCAGCTGTCCTCCCCGCCGTCGACGACCGCCCGGCTCGAGCGGCACGCGCTCGAGCGCCTCGCCCAGAACCGGGCGACCGCGGCGCAGACGCTGATCAAGGCGGCCGCGCTCGGCCAGTTCCGTTACGGGCCAGGCGACTCGCCCTGGTACGGGGCGTCCTTCGCGGTGCCGGCCGAGGCATCCGCTGCCCACCAGCTCGCCAAGCGGGTCAACCAGGTCGAGCTGCCGCGCCTGCTCGAGCGTGCCGCCGGCCTCGTCGGCCAGACCCGGCTGCGGCCCTTCGAAACCATCGCAGAGCTCGGCGTGTACCTGCGGCTGCTGCTCGACATCCGCGACACCCTCGACAAGTTCCAGCCGGCCGTGTTCGACCGTTCGCTCACCGAGCTCATCTCGGCGACCTCCGCCCGCCGCGACTCTCCGGACATGACCGGCACCAGCCGCCGGCGCCTGCGCCGCCTCGCCGAGGAATACCTGCGGCCGGGCGTGCACGTCACCGACCTGAACGACAGCCTCCGCCGGATCCAGCAGCAGCGCACCCTCTGGCAGCGTTACGTCGTCGCCGGCGTCATGCCGGAGGTGCCCGTCGGGATCTCCGACGTCCACGTCGCCTTCCAGCGCGTCTCCGAGGACCTCGCGGCCCTCGACATTCCACTGCGCAACACCGGCACGAACCGGCAGCTCGCGATGCGCCCGGTCAAGGAACTGATCTACACGATCTCCGGCCTCGCCGCCGAGAGCGAGGTGCTCGCCAACCTGCACGAGCGCACCGCGCTGCTCGCAACGCTGCGCGAACACAACCTCGACCCCCTGATGACCGACCTCGCGAAGCGGCACGTCTCAGAGGAGAACGTCGCCAACGAACTCGAGCTCGCCTGGTGGCAGTCCGTGCTCGAGACCATGCTCGGTGCCGACAAGGCGCTCCTGAACGCGAACACCCAGGTGCTCGACCGGCTCGAGGCCGACTTCCGTCTCGTCGACGAGGCCCACGCGTCGACGACCGGGCAGCGCCTCGGCTGGCTCCTCGCCGAAACCTGGAAGATCGGCATCGTCGACTGGCCCGAGGAGGCCGACCGCCTTCGCCGCCTGCTGCGCGCCGACCGCGCGACCCCGTCCCGCCTGAACAAGGCGGCCCCGCACCTCGGCCGCGTGCTCGCCCCGGTCTGGCTCGCCTCGCCGTACGAGGTCTCCAAGCTCGACGACCAGCACTTCGACGCCGTGCTCCTCGTCGACGCCGGCGCGACGACCCTCGCCGAGAACGTCGGCGCCATCCGTCGCGGCAAGCAGATCGTGGCCTTCGGCGACCCCGTCACCCAGACGCCGTCGCCGTTCGAGACCGGCATCACGGATGCCGGCGGCGGTACGAACGCCAACGCGCGCGTCAGCCGCGTCAGCCTCGCAGACCGCGCAGAGCGCGAAACCAACGTCGACGCCCTGCACGCGGACTCCGCCCTCGCCCGCCTCGGCGAACTGCTGCCCACCCTCACCCTGACCCGCAGTTACCGGGCCGGCGGCGAAGACCTCACCGAACTCGTCAACCACCGCTTCTACGGTGGCCGCATCGACTCCCTCCCGTGGGCAGGCAGCTACCTCGGTCACGGCAGCCTCACCCTGAACTACGTCGCGGGCGGCCATGGCATGCCCGACGCCGACAGCGGAGCCGTCGAGAGCGTCGACGCCGAGGTCACGAAGGTCGTCGACCTCGTGCTCGACCACGCCGTCAAGCGCCCGCGCGAATCGCTCATGGTGATCACCGCGAGCGCACGCCACGCCGTTCGCGTGCACCAGGCGGTGCTTTCCGCCTTCTCCAAGCGCACAGACCTGGCCGACTTCATCCTCAAGGACCGGGCCGAACCGTTCACCGTGCTCACCCTCGAACAGGCCGTCGCGCAGAGCCGCGACCGGGTGATCTTCTCGATCGGCTACGGCCGCACCCCGCACGGACGCCTGCTGACCAACTTCGGCTCGCTCGGCGAACCCGGCGGCGACCGCCTGCTCGCGATCGGCATGACCCGGGCCCGCCGCGCCATGGACATCGTCTCCTGCTTCCGCCCCGCCGACATCGACGAGGACCGCCAGCGCCACGGCATCCTCGCCCTCGCCCAGGTGCTCACCGAGACCGAAGCCAGGCACAACGAGGCGCAGGTTCCCGATGCCACCGAGCCGATGCTCGTCGACCTCGCCCAGCGCCTCGAACGCCTCGGCGTCACCGTGACGCTCGGCCATCGCGGCAAGCTCGCCCTCGCGGGCTCGCACGCCGGTCGAGCCGTCGTCGTCGAAACGGATGCCGTCGTAGACCGGGCGAGCCTGCGCGAGTCGCTGAGGCTCCGTCCAGAGGTGCTGCGGCGACTCGGCTGGCACTACCTGCGGGTGCACTCCTTCGAACTGTTCAGCAACCCGGACGCCGTCGCCACCCGCGTCGCCGGCCTCGTCGGCGTCACACCCCCCACGCCGCCGGCAGCGCAGTACCCGCACGCGTGAGCCGCCGCGCCTTCGAGACGGCTGTGTTCCCGGGGAAAGACGCTTTATGAAAGACACCGACGACTGGGTCGAGACCCCGGAGAGTGCCGCCGACCGGTCGCACGGACTCGACCCGGAGGATCCCGCGTCAGCGCCGCGCCAGTCCGTCGTGAAAGCCCGCGGCGGAGCCCGCCGGGCGCGACTGACGCCGGCGCCGGACACGGATCCGAACCCGCACCCGCCGGTCCTGCGCGAGGAGGGCGGCGTCGCACCGCACGTCGCCGGAACCGAGCCGTCACGGAGCGCGAACGAGGCCCAGTTGCGTCAGGACCGCCCGCCGCACTGGTGACCTGCGCCCGGCATCCGCCGTTGCGTACGCGCTTCCGACGCTACGGCAGGCACGCCGGAGGAGAGCTACCTCGGGGACGGGCCGGTGTCGGGCTTGGCGGCGTCCGCGGCGAGGAGGTCGCGGATCTGGGTGAGCAGGTCGAGCTCGGTCGCGGGGACGGTCGCGTCCTTCGGCGGCAGGCCTGCCGCACGGCGGCGCTCCTGCGCCTCCTTGAGCTTGTTGATCGGCATCACGAACACGAAATACACGACGGCTGCGATGAGCAGGAAGTTGATGATCGCCGCGAGCACGAGCCCGAAGGACAGGCTGCCGCCGCCGGGCAACGGGACATTCATCGATTTGGAGATGTCTTCCGCGTTGAAGATCGCCGCGATCAACGGGTTGAAGATCCCGGTGACGATGGCGGTGACGACGGACGTGAACGCCGCGCCGATGACGACCGCGACCGCGAGGTCGATCACGTTGCCGCGCATGATGAATTCTTTAAAGCCCTGGATCATGGGGCCCTCCTTAGGGTTTTGCGGACGGGGCCGCACTCGAAGTGGGGGTCGAACGTGATGCTGATGATACCGATGACGACGACGGGCCGGCGGATGCCCCGCCCGACTTCTCGGACGACGCGCCCGACTTCTTCCCCGACTTCTCGGCCTTCTTGGGCTTGTCAGAACCCTTGTCGGAGTGCGAACCCTTCTCGCCGTGCGACGCGGTGTCCGCGTGCGACTTGGCGTGCTTCTTCGGGTGCGCCTGCAGGGCCGCCTTCGCGTCCGAGCGGGAGTCATTCTGGTAGAAGCCCGAACCGGTGAAGCTCACGCCGATCGAGGAGAACACCTTGCGCAGCTTGCCGCCGCAGGTCGGGCAGACGGTCAGCGTGTCGTCGGTGAAGGCTTGCTGGATATCGAACGCGGTGTCGCACTCGGTGCAACGGTAGGAATAGGTAGGCACTGAAACTCCGGCTGTAGGAACCCGGCGCGCGCCGGGAACCCTGATTGAAATAGATGAACGTGAGGGTGGATGAGTTAGAAGGTGATGATGCGCGTGGGCGTGACCAGGCCGTCGACGGGCTGGTCGTGCACTTCACGCGGCACGGAGTCGACGTATTCGTTGTCGAAGACGACGGCGTAGACCGGAGGACATTTCTCCATCGACCCGAGGGTCTTGTCGTAGTAGCCGCGGCCCCAGCCCATCCGCAGCCCGGTCGTGTCGACGGCGGCCGCGGGGACGATGATCAGGTCGACGTCGTTGATCGCGATCGGCCCGAGCAGGCTGCCCGCGGGTTCTGGCATCCCGGAGACACCGGGGAATTCGGTCTGGTCCTCTCCGACGGTCCAGTCGAGCAGGCCGTCGTCCCGGGAGACCGGGAAGAGTACCCGGATGCCCTGGGCCTCGGCCCAGTTCACGAACGGCCGGGTATTGGGTTCGTTCCTGGCGGACAGGTAGCAGGAAATGGAGCGAGCGCTGAGGTCGACGACGATGCTCTGCAGGTTCGCGGTGAAGCCCGCCGTCGCGGCTTCCGTCTCGACCGAGGTCATGTTCTGCCGGCGCTCACGCAGTTCGGCGCGGAGCGCCCGCTTTCGGTGAACGGTCTCGGAGTCCATATAAGTCATCCTAGATGCCGATAGCGTAGGGGCCATGGGTACACGCATCACGAAAGCCGTCATTCCCGTTGCTGGTCTGGGAACTCGCTTCCTCCCGGCCACGAAAGCAATGCCGAAGGAGATGCTCCCCGTCGTCGACAAACCGGCGATCCAGTACGTCGTCGAAGAGGCCGTCGCGGCCGGCCTGAACGACGTCCTGATGATCACCGGGCGCAACAAGAACGCCCTGGAGAACCACTTCGACCGGATGACCGAGCTCGAGGACGTCCTGATCCAGAAGGGCGACAAGGACCGCCTCGCCAAGGTTCAGTTCGCGACAGACCTCGCCGACATCCACTACGTTCGCCAGGGCGACCCGCTCGGCCTCGGCCACGCCGTACTCCGCGCGAAGATGCACGTCGGAAACGAGGCCTTCGCCGTGCTCCTCGGCGACGACATCATCGATGCCCGCGACCCACTGCTCGAGAAGATGCTCACCGAGCAGGTCGAACGCAACACGAGCGTCATCGCGCTCATGGAGGTCGAGCCCTCGCAGATCCACCTCTACGGCTGCGCCGCGATCGAGGCCACCGACGACCCCGACGTCGTGCGCATCACCGGCCTCGTCGAGAAGCCCGCTGAAGCGGAAGCCCCGTCGAACCTCGCCATCATCGGCCGGTACGTGCTCCGCCCCTCGGTCTTCGGCGTGCTCGAGCACACCGAGCCGGGCAAGGGCAACGAGATCCAGCTGACCGACGCCCTGCAGGAGATGGCGGTGAACCCCGAGACCACGGGTGGCGTCTACGGCGTCATCTTCCGCGGTCGCCGCTACGACACCGGCGACCGGCTCGACTACATCAAGGCCATCGTGCAGCTCGCCGTCGACCGCGAAGACCTCGGTCCCGACCTGCGCCCATGGCTCAAGGGATTCGCCGCCACCCTCGACTGATCGGGGTGACTCGGGGACTGATCCGGGTGACTACAGTGGGGGAACACCAGTTGAATCCGAGTAGACAGGCAGGTTGTGGCGATCGCAATTCCGACGCTCTTCGACGGTGATGTGACGTTGCGTCCCATCCGGCTGCGCGATGACAAAAACCTCGAACGCTCCCTGATGGAGAACCGAGGCTGGCTGCGCGCCTGGGAGGCGACCAGCCCGTACGCGCCGATGTCCTTCGACACCCGCGCGAGCATTCGCAGCCTGCTCGCGCACTCGCGCACCGGGAACGGCCTGCCGTTCGTGATCGAATTCCAGGGCCGGCTGGCCGGCCAGCTCAACGTCTCCTCGATCAGCTGGGGCTCGCTGTCGAGCGCGACGATCGGATACTGGGTCGCCGAGGAGTTCGCCGGTCGTTCGATCACCCCGATCGCCGTTGCCCTCGCGACCGACTACTGCTTCGGGCAGCTCGGCCTGCACCGGATGGAGATCTGCATCCGGCCGGAGAACGGCCCCTCCCTGCGCGTCGTCGAGAAGCTCGGCTTCCGTTACGAGGGCCTCCGCCGTCGCTACATCCACATCAACGGCGACTGGCGCGATCACTTCTGCTTCGCCCTCGTGGCCGAGGAAGTGCGCCAGGGCGTGCTGCGCCGCTGGCGCGACGGGGCGGCCCCCGCCGATGCTGCGGCGGTGACCCCCGCGGACCGGGCCGCGGCGGCGCATCCGCTCGGTGTGGCCGAGTACTGAGCATCGAACCACAACCCGCGCACAGCAGAGACGCCGCGCAAAAAGACACGCCGCGCAAAAAAGAATCGTCGATTCACCGGCGAGTCGGCGGACACACCCCGTCTAATCAGCGCCGGAACGGCCCCTGACTCATACCGTAGGGAGCATGAGTAGCGAGGTCCTGGGTGGCGGAGTCATGGTGGGGGTCGCCGCCGTGCTCTGGGTGGCCTATTTGATGCCGACCTGGACCCGACGACGCCAATATCTCACGATCGAACGCAATGCGGTTCGGTTGCAGCAGACCATGCGTATCCTCGCGGAGACGTCGGAGATTCCGCAGGAGGTACGACTCGAGGCGAATGCCCGCACCGTCGTGACCCAGCAGAAGCTGCTCGCGCAGGCCGAGGAGGACGCTCGCGTCGAGGCCAAGGCCGTGATGGCCGCCGCGAGTTCCGCCCGCCGCGCGGTCGCCGCCCAGGCCGCAGCAGAACGCGCCGCCGCCGCGCAGGTCGCCGCGGTACAGGCCGCCGCCCAACGCGCCGCCCAGTCCACCGTCATCGGGCACGCAGCGGCCAGGAGCCGGCGCGTGCGCCGCGTGCGTGCCCTCGCGACCCTCGTGCTCCTCGGCGGCCTCCTGGCCGTCACACTCGGCCTCGTCGCCCTGGTCTCCGGCGGCTCGGCCGTCCTCCTCGCCGTCGGCGCCGCCTCCGGCGTCCTCGCATTCGGCACCCTCAACCGCCTCGCCCGCACCAGCGCGCACGCCAGGGCCCGGTCCGTCGCCGCGGGCCCCGCCGTCGCCGAAGCCCGCTCCCGGCCGCTCGTCGGGCAGGACTTCGAACCGGTGCAGTTCGAGGAGACCCCCGTTCCCGTGCAGACCTGGACGCCGCACCCGCTGCCCCGCCCGCTGCACCTCGCCCCCGGCACGGTCGCCCAGGTCGCCATGGCTTCAGCGGATGCCGCCGCGCAGCTCCGCCGGGCAGCCGCGGAGGCCGAGGTGGCCCGCCGAGCCGACCAGCTGCAGGTCGCGGTCACGCCGCTCCGGCACACCGGAACGATCTTCGCCCAGGGCAGCAGCCTGGGCAGCAACGTGGGCACGAACGTGGGCACAAGGCCGGTCACGAAGACAGGGCCGGTCGCCGTCGCGGGCAAGGCAACGGTCGCCGCACCGGTCAGCCGCTTCGCGTCGATGGGCATCGTCGGCGAGACCGAGCCGGGAATGACCGACCTCGACGCCGTTCTGCGCCGCCGCCGCGCCGCCGGGTAGGCACTCGGACGAGCACCCCCGTTCCGCCAGGAGGTCGCCGCGCACGGGGTGTGCTCAGAACGAGGCCCAACGCGTGATATTCTTCATAAGCGGTTGGGGGCTATGGCGCAGTTGGTAGCGCGTCTCGTTCGCAATGAGAAGGTCAGGAGTTCGAATCTCCTTAGCTCCACCGGCAAGACAGAAGGATCGTGGCCCAGCGGCCCCGGTCCTTTTGTCGTTTCCGGGGTGAATTCCAGCCACGACGATACTCGGCGACACGTGAGGGTTGCGCGGATCAGTGCGCGAGCGGGCCGGGCTTCTGCAACTCCTGGGTGATCCGGTTCGCCTCCTCGAGGAGCAGGCGACCGAGGAACTCCTGTCGCTCCGGCCGGAACCGGGGCTCGATCCCGGTCAGGGACAGCGCCCACGCCGGCCGGCCGGACCGATCGAAGATCGCCGCTCCCATGCCCCAGCTGCCCTCCAGGATCAGCCCGGGGTTGACCGCATACCCCGTGGTGCGGGTGAGCTCGAGGTTCGAGCGGATGCCCGCCGCCGTGTGCGCCGGACCCCACGTCGCTGCGAGCTCGCCGCCCAGCAATGCCGTCACCTCGTCCTCCGGCAGGTACGCGAGGATCGCGAGCCCGGCGGAGGCGACGCCGAGCGGGAACCGCACGCCCTCGTGCAGAACGAACGACCGGATCGGGAAGCTGCCCTCTTCCCGCAGCAGGCAGACGGTCTCCGCGCCTCGGCGGATGGAGAGGAAGGCGCTCTCGCCGGTCTCCTCGGCGAGCCGGCGCAGGCTCGGCCGGGCGAGCTCCTCGATCGGGTATCGGTCGGCGGCGACGACCCCCATCACGAAGATCTCGGGCCCGTAGTGCCAGGTGTGCCGCACGGGATCGTGGTCGAGCAGCCCCTCTGCGGCGAGCGAGGTGAGCAGGCGGTGCACGGTCGGCCGGGTCAGGCCGGAGTCCCGCACGATGTCGGAGAGCGCAGCCCCGCCCGGCGCGCGGCCCACGAGCCGGAGAAGCAGGGCGATCCGGGCCGTCACCTGGGCGCCCTGCACGGTGCCGCTCGGTCCCTTTGCGTCAACCGTGGTCATCTCGACTCCTATGTGTCCATAATGTGGATGATGGTGAGCCTAGTGTTCACGGGGTGGATGCGCAATCAAACGCACGGATTTCCGCGATTGACAGGGTCTTCGCCGCCCGGTTAGCATGGCCGTCAGACAGCGTGTCCACAGGGTGGACACAGTGAATGCTCAATGAGGAGACGACCATGTCCACGGTACTGACCAGCGCGGCCGACGCACTCGGTGACGTCCTCCACGACGGGATCGTGCTCGCGGTGGGCGGCTTCGGCCTCTGTGGGATTCCCGCCGACCTGATCGACGCGGTGCGGGCATCCGGTGTTCGTGATCTCACGGTCGTCTCGAACAACATGGGCGTCGACGGGATCGGTCTCGGCCGGCTGCTCGAGACCGGGCAGGTGCGGAAGGTGATCGCGTCGTACGTCGGCGAGAACCGGCTCTTCGCCGAGCAGCTTCTCGCGGGCGAGCTCGAGGTCGAATTCAGCCCCCAGGGCACCCTCGCCGAGCGCCTCAGGGCCGGGGGAGCAGGAATCCCCGCCTTCTACACGAAGACCGGGGTCGGCACCCTCGTGGCAGAGGGCAAGCCCCACGCGGTGTTCGACGGCATCCGCTACGTGCAGGAACGCGGCATCGTCGCCGACGTCGCCCTCGTGCACGCCTGGCGCGCCGACACGGAGGGCAACCTCGTCTACCGGTACACCGCCCGCAACTTCAACCCGCTCGTCGCGACCGCCGGCATCGTCACGATCGCCGAGGCCGAACAGATCGTGCCGCGCGGCACGATCGACCCGCACGACGTCGTGACGCCGGGCGTCTACGTGCAACGCCTCGTGCAGGCGGATGCCCGGGCCAAGCCGATCGAGCAGCGCACCGTGCGCGAGCGCGCGGTCGTGGTGCCGGCCTGAGCCGCCCGCGACCCACCCACCAGAGACCCCCCATCCGATCGACACCCAGGGAGTACCCCATGACGTGGACCAGAGACGAGATGGCCGCGATCGCGGCCGGCGAACTGCACGACGGCGACTACGTCAACCTCGGCATCGGTATCCCGACGCTCGTCGCCAACAACCTGCCTGAGGGGGTCTCGGTCACGCTGCAGAGCGAGAACGGGCTGCTCGGCATGGGGCAATTCCCCTGGACGGGCGAGGAGGACGCCGACCTGATCAACGCGGGCAAGCAGACCGTGACGATCCTGCCGGGCGGATCCGTCTTCGACTCGGCGATCTCGTTCGGCATGATCCGCGGCGGTCACGTCAAGGTCGCGATCCTCGGTGCGATGCAGGTGTCCGGCAGCGGGGACCTCGCCAACTGGACGATCCCCGGCAAGATGATCAAGGGAATGGGCGGCGCTATGGACCTCGTCGCGGGCACCCCGCGGGTGGTCGTGCTGACCGAACACGTGGCACGGGACGGCGCCCCCAAGATCGTGACCGAGTGCAGCCTGCCGCTGACCGGCGTCGGGGTCGTCAACCGGATCATCTCCGACCTCGCTGTCTTCGACGTGACAGAGACCGGGCTCGTGCTGCGTCGCCGCGCCCCCGGGGTCACCCTCGAGGATCTCCGCGCCTGCACGGAACCGGACTTCACGGTCTCGGAGACGGAAACCGACACCGCAACCGACACCGCAACCGACACCGCAACCAACACCGCAACCGACCAGAAAGCTGTGCGACTGTGAGCCTCCAGGAACAATTCGGCACCGACGTCCTCCTCGCCGGCTGGGGGCACAGCCGCTTCGGCAAGCTCAGCGACGACACCCTCGAGACCCTGATCGTGCAGGTCGCCACCGAGGCGATCGCGAACTCCGGCGTCGACGCCGGCGAGATCGACGAGATCTACCTCGGCCAGTTCAACTCCGGGCTCGTTCCGCTCGCCTTCGCGTCCTCGCTCGCGTTGCAGACCGACCCGGCGCTCGCGTACGTTCCGGCCACCCGGGTCGAGAACGCCTGCGCCTCCGGCTCGGCCGCGTTCCAGCAGGGCGTCAAGTCCCTGCTTGCCGGCACCGCCCGCACCGTGCTCGTGATCGGGGCGGAGAAAATGACGGATGCCTCATCCGAGCGGGTGGGATCCGCGCTGCTCGGCGCCGACTACGACCTGGCCGGCCAGCCGTCGACATCCGGTTTCGCCGGCCTCTTCGCCGTCGTCGCCGAGGCATACGCCGACCGCTACGGCGACGTCGGCGACGTGCTCGGCTCCATCGCCGCCAAGAACCACCGCAATGGCGTCGACAACCCCTTCGCCCAGCTGCGCAAGGACCTCGGCGAGGACTTCTGCCGCACCGTCTCCGAGAAGAATCCGATCGTGGCCGGGCCGCTCCGGCGCACCGACTGCTCCCCGGTCTCCGACGGGGCCGCCGCGATCGTACTCACGGCAGGGGCGCCCCGCCGCTCCGGAGCCGCGACCGATCCCGTGCGGCTCACCGGCTTCGGTCAGGCCAACGACTTCCTGCCCGCCGCCCGCCGCGACCCCACCGCCTTCGCGGCGACCCGGATCTCGCTCGAACGCGCCCTGCGGATGGCGGGGGTGGGCCTGGACGAGCTCGACTTCGCCGAGGTGCACGACTGCTTCACGATCGCCGAGCTGATCATGTACGAGGCGATGGGGCTCACCCCGCCCGGCGAGGGCCGCCGGGCCGTCGAGGAGGGCTGGGTGTACCGCGGCGGCAGGCTCCCGGTCAACATCTCCGGCGGACTCAAGGCGAAGGGCCACCCGGTCGGGGCGACCGGAGTGTCGCAGCACGTCGTCTCCGCGATGCAGCTCACCGGCACCGCCGGCGACATGCAGCTCGATGCCCCGCGCCGTGCGCTCGTGCAGAACATGGGTGGAGTCGGCGTCGCGAACTACGTGAGCGTGCTCGAGGCCGTCTGACGCGGCATCCGCAGCACCGGTGTCGGGGGTGCCCGGTAGCCTCGGCCACGAACGAGGGAGCGGGGCATGAGCGGCACGGACATCCCGGCAGGAGGCGGCGGCACAGCGAGCGGCGGCACTGCGGTGCGGTTCCGCTGCGGCCACGGCGCCCCGGCAGCGGATGCGCGCATCACCCTGAACAGGGACTGCCCGCTCTGCGTGCTCCTGCGTGAGACCCGGCGCACCAGGGCCCAGCTGGTCGGCACGGTCGCGGCGGGCGCGCGCGGCGCCCTCGCGCAGGAGACCCGCATCGGCGCCGTCTACGACTGGATCTGCACCCGCGGCCACTCCCGGTACACCGCGACGGTCCGCGAAGCCCTCACCGGCCCCGGGTGCCCCCGGTGCCAGGCCAATGCCGCCGCCCCGGCCGCCCGGTTCGAGGGCGGCGTGCCGTTCATGAAGCCCGGCCTGCGGCTCGGCACCTCCGCGACCGAGCAACGGCTGCGGGTGGCGCTCGGGGAGCGCATCCGCCTGCCGCACCGAGTGAATGCCGTACGCATCAGCCGCACCTTCTACGGCAAGCCCGAGGTCTGGCCGGACATCATCATTCCGGCGCTCCGGATCGCGATCGAATACGACGACCCTGGGCGCGACGGCCTGGCGCATCGCGGCCTCAAGGAGGCCTCAGACCGGGAGAAGGACGCGGCCCTGAACGAGGTCGGCTGGGAGGTGATCCGGGTGCGGGCCGGCGGCCTCACGGAATTGGGCCGCCACAGCATCGTCTGCCGGGCGGTGACGACGGCGGTCGTCGACCGGATCCTGGAGCTCCTCGTCGAGATCCGGGGTTCCGAGGCCGTCTCCGGCATTCGGCGGGACCTGGCCTAACGGAAGAAGGGTGCCGCCCCGCCGAAGCGGGACAGCACCCTGTCTGCAGTGGAACTGCGTGAAACTAATCGGGCGGAGGCTACGCCTTCCGTGCCTTCTCGGCCGTCTCGTTGGACTTGGCGTGCTTGTCGGCACGCTTCTCCTTGAGAGATTTTCCGGCGACCTTCTTGGCCGCGTCCTTCTTGGGTGATTTGTCAGCCATGTGCACTCCTTCGACCCGAGCCCCAGCGGCATCGTCTTCCTCGACCCTACGCGGAATCGCTGGGAACGGCATCCGCTCGGCCCGGCCCTTGTGCCCGGGCGCGCCGGTCGTAGGCTGTGTGCGACCAGCCACCTGAGGGATTGAGGGAATATGAGCGAGAACGACACGTACCGGGCGATCTTCTACGGCGCCAACCCGATCGCCGCGGGAACCGAACGAGTACTGGAATACGTCAACGGCAGATACGCCCAGGAGGTCACCCTCGAAGTCGAGGAGGACGGGCAGATCGTGCGGCGCGTCTTCAAGCTCGGGCACGTCACCGAGGAACCGATCTCGTACCGCTACGTCGAGGACCTCCACGACGAAACCGGAGAGGCCGACGTCCCGAACTGACCCCGGGCTGCCGGACGGACAGGACGTGTTCCGTTCCGGTCGAGAGTGACGCGCGGAACGGGCACTCTCGACCGGAACGGTGCACGTGGCGTGGCTAGATGCGCTTGCCCGGGCTGCGGCTGAGCCGCACCGGAAGCGCCATCAGCGGACCGACGAAGCGGCGCTGCAGCCTGCGTGCCGGGCCCCAGACGAACTGCACGAGGTACTGGGCGAGGATCGCCCCCGCCGCCAGCGCCACGGCGACCGCACCGGCGGTCAGCATGCTGAGCACGCCGTCGATGTTGCCGTCGGAGAGCTGCAGCAGGCCGCTGAACAGGGTCAGCCCGGGCACGAGCGGCACGAGTGCCGTCACGACGATCACGAGCGGCGGCGTGCGCACGACCCGTGACGTGAGCGCGGCGGCGAGCCCCACTCCGACGGCCGCGGCCGCCGACGACCAGACCAGCCCGAAGCCCGCGCTCGTGCCACCCAGGTACAGGATTTCGGCGAGCGCCCCGAGCAGGCACACGACCCAGTACGCGCGCCACGGCACCTGCACCGCGAGCGCGAAGCCCACGACGATGACGACGGATGCCGCGAGGAGCGCGGCCACGTCGGCGAACGTCAACGCGACGTTGCCGTTCACCCGCAGCACCAGGCCGAACCGGGCGAGGAGGAGCGACGCCCCGGCGACGCCGGTCACCAGGCCGCCGGTGATGAGGAGCGCCTCCATCATGCGGGCGGTTCCGGTGAGGTAGAAGCCGGACAGGGTGTCGTGGACCGCGCCGAAGGTCGTGACCCCGGCGAGGAGCATGATGATCGTCGCGATCACGACGAGGGAGGGATTCGCGGACGGGTCGACGAGCGCGACGACAGCTGCCGTCATCGGGCCGATGGCCCCGCCGACGACGTTCTGGTAGAAGACCGGCACCTGTCGCCGGTCGAGCGCCGTCGTGATCAGGTCGATGAAGAAGGTCGCGATGAACGCGGCGACGAGCACGGTGAGCCCGCCACCGATCAGTACGGCGGCGCCGGCGCCGACGAGGCTCCAGCCGAGCCGACGCCAGAGCGCGGTGACCTGGGGGCGGGCGCTCACGATGGTCGCGAGGGCCTTGCGCGCGTCGGCGACATCGATGGGATTCTCGATGAGTTCGGCGATCAGCTCACTCGTGGCGGTGAGCTTCCCGTAGTTGAGCGAGCGGTACTTGACGTTGCGGCTGCGCGTGATCGACTCGTGCGTGCCCGGGTCTTCGTGGGTGAGGGCGATGATCGTGTGCGTCACGTTCGCCTCGGTACCCTTGAGCCCGTACGCGCGGGTGATCGCTTCCATCGCGGCGGTGGCATCCTCGGCGCCGGCACCGGCGGCGAAGATGACCTCGGCGAGGCGCATGGTCAGGTCGAGGACCGCGCGGGTGTAGCCCGCGTTGTCGAAGACCCCGATGCTGACGGTGGCGTCAGACATCCGTTCGACGGACCTTTGTGGGGCCCGGCGGGGAGCGGTGGGGGGTGGAGTGGGTCACCCCCCAAGCCTAAGCAGCCTTTCCCTTGCGCCGGGACATCCGCACGATGAGGATCACGATGAGCGCGGTCGCGCCGAGGAGTGCGATCCACGGCAGCGCGTAGCCGATGCCGACGAGCGCGGCGCCGAGGGCGCCGACCATGGCCGCCCAGCCGGCCCCGATCGCGGTCCAGAAGTCGCCGGGGGCGCCGGGCGCGACGGTGCCCGTTGAGTAGAGGGAGAGGGTGATCGTCGAGAAGTCGACCTGATCGGACAGGAAATTGCGCTGCGACTGCAGGCTTTCGAGGTCCGCCTGCCTCTGGGAGAGCGTGCCCTCGATCGCGATCAGGTCTGTCGTCGTCGTCGCCTGCTGCATCAGTGAGAGCAGCCGGTCGACGGAGGTCTTCAGGGCGGTGATGCGGGCGTCGAGGTCCTGGGTCTGCTGGGTGATGTCCGAGGCGTTGAGCGACACGTAGTTGAGGGTACCGAGCTTCTTCAGGTCGGTCACCGTGCGGTCGAGGGCGGCGGCCGGGATGCGCAGGGTGAGGGTTGCGCTGGCCGGCTGGTTGTCGGTCGCGGGGTTCTCGGTGCGGCTGTCGATGCGGCCGCCGGCCTGCTCGGTGATCGTCACGGCGTCCTGCGTCGCCTTGATCGGGTCTTTTGCCGTGACCGACATCGATCCCGTCATGATCACGTCGCGTTGGCCCGACGCGACTTCGCTCGTGCTGCCGGCGACGGTGCCCGAGGTGGCGCTCCCGGCGGCGTCTCCGGCTTGCGGGGCCCCGAGGATCCCGGAATCCTTGGTCGTTCCGTCGCCCGTTGCGGCGCCGGTTCCGGGGTTCGTCACGGAGGAGCCGGCATCGTTCGACGAGCCGGAGGCGGAGCATCCGGCCAGCAGGAGCACGGCGGCGAGGAGCGCTGCGGCGGCGGGAAAACGTTTCATGGGGCAACTGTATGGCGCGCCCTGAGGCCACTGTCTGGACGCCGTCTGGGAGTCGAATCACAATCCCGTCTCGGTGCGGGCGCAGTTGTTAGGGTCGATTCATCGGCCAGGCAACGCCGGCCGAGTGCCACGGGACACACGTTCCACGAGACGCGCTCTCCCTGACACGCACGCTCCATGAGACACATTCGACACACGACGGAGGAAACATGGGATTCGCAGAGAACGCCAAGGACGCCCTCGACGCGACCGGGCAGAAGATCAGCCGGACGTTCGAGGACACCAAGGACCGGATCGAAGACAAGGTCGACGAGATCAAGGCGGATGCCGAGGTCAAGCGCGCGGAGGCCGGCGTCAAGCACGCCGAGGCCGAGCGCGACGCGACGAAGGCCACCAAGGAGTTCAAGGAAGGCCTGCGCGACGATACTTGAGTCATGGGATGGTGGGCGGCGATGAGGGATCGGTTCCGTCGACGCCGCCCGCCCCTCCTGCACATCGCGACCGATGAAGGCACGGGGCCGGTCGTCATCCTCGTGCACGGCATCGCCAGTTCGTCCGTGACGTTCCGGGAACTGGTGCCGCTGCTCACCCCGCGGCACCGGGTCATCGCGGTCGACATCCTCGGTTTCGGCGAATCGCCGGCTCCTGAGGGCTGCGAGTACCGGCTCGAGGACCACGTCGAGGCGCTCGCAGCCACGATCCGCTCGCTCCGGCTGCGCGAGCCGTTCGTGCTCGTCGGCCATTCCCTCGGCAGCCTCATCGTCGCCCGGCTCGCGGCGTCGCAGCTGACCCGGTTCGATCGCCGCACCCGAATCTCGCGCGTTGTTCTCGTGGGCCCGCCCGTCTATCTCTCGCCGTCCGAGATCGGGGACCGCTGGGTGCGTGCCCGGGTCAATGTGTACCTGCGCGTTTATGCGTTCCTGCGGGAGAACAAGGATCGCACCATCACGAACGCGGCGATCATCTCGCGGATGCTGCCGAAGGGCATCTTCGAGATCACCGAACGCAACTGGACCCCCTTCGTGAAGTCCCTCGAGCACTGCATCGAATCGCAGACGCTCGTGAGCGACATCGCGATCCTGCGCGTGCCCGTCGACGTCGTCTACGGCAGCCTCGACGCGTTCATCCAGTCGGGCAGCCTGACCGTGATCGAGCGGATGCGCCACGTCTCGATGCACCGCGTGGAGGCGAACGACCACCTGATCCGGCCGCGCCTGGCCCGGGAGCTGCTCGCAGTCATCGAGACTGCGACCGGGGTCGACGACCGACCGGTGGACCCGGAGGGGCCGCGCGCACCGGCATCCGCTGTCGCACGCTGACCAGGGCGGCCGGCCGGGTGATTAGGCTGGGGACATGGACACACGCACCCTGGGAAGAACCGACCGAACCGTCTCCGTGATCGGGCTCGGAACCTGGCAACTGGGAGCGGACTGGGGGGACGTCAGCGAGGCCGACGCGACCGCCGTTCTCGCAGCATCCGTCGACGCCGGCGTCACCTTCTTCGATACCGCGGACGTCTACGGCGACGGACGCAGCGAGCAGATCATCGGGCGCTACCTCGCCGGGGACGGCAAGGACGCCGGGATCACGGTCGCGACCAAGATGGGCCGCCGCGTCGACCAGCTCGCCGAGAACTACGTGCTCGCCAACTTCCGGGCCTGGACCGAACGCTCCCGCCGCAACCTCGGTGTCGACACCCTCGACCTCGTGCAGCTGCACTGCCCGCCGAGCGCGGTCGTCGAATCGGGCGAGGTCTACGACGCGCTCGACACCCTCGTCGCCGACGGCACGATCGCCGCGTACGGCTTCAGCGTCGAGACCTGCGACCAGGCCCTCGCGGCGATCTCCCGCCCGGCCACCGCGACGGTGCAAATCATCCTGAATGCGTTCCGGCTCAAGCCGCTCGACACCGTGCTTCCCGCGGCCCGCGCCGCCGGGGTCGGCATCATCGCCCGGGTGCCGCTCGCGAGCGGTCTGCTCACCGGCAAGTACACCCGCGCCACGACCTTCGCCCAGAACGACCACCGCAACTACAACCGCGACGGCAGCCACTTCGACGTCGGCGAGACCTTCTCGGGCGTCGACTACGAGACCGGGCTCACGGCGGCCGCCGAGTTCGCCGCGCTCGTTCCCGCCGGGCTCACGCCCGCACAGGCCGCGCTCGCCTGGGTCGCCCAGCAGGACGGCGTGAGCGCCGTCATCCCCGGCGCGCGCTCGATCGCGCAGGCGCAGGGCAACGCGGCGGCCGGGTCGGTTCCCCCGCTCAGCGCCGAGTTCCTCGCCGGTGTACGCGACATCTACGACCGCCTCCTCCGCGCCCAGATCCACCCGCGCTGGTAGAACTCTCGCGGATACTGGTGCGTGCGGGGGCGATCAGCCGAGGTCGTCGGGGTCCCGGCCGGTGCGCTCGCCGGAGTCGAGGGTCGCGATCGCGGCGAGGTCGGCCGCGTCCAGGCTGAAGTCGAAGACGTCGAGATTTTCGCGGATACGGGACGGTGTCACCGACTTCGGGATCACGATGTTCCCGAGGTCGAGGTGCCAGCGGATCACGACCTGCGCTGCTGACTTGCCGTAGCGGGCGCCGATGGCGTCGAGTGTCGGGTTGCCGATCGCCCTGCCGCGGGCGAGGGGTGACCAGTCTTCGGTGAGGATGCCGTGGGCGGCGTCGTAGGCACGGGCATCCGCTTGCTGCAGCCAGGGGTGCAGCTCGATCTGGTTGACCACGGGAACCACGTCGGTTTCGGCGAGAAGCCGGTCGAGGTGATGCGGGTGGAAGTTGGAGACGCCGATCGAGCGGGCCCGCCCGTCGGCGCGGATCGCCTCGAGGGCCCGCCAGGTGTCGACGTACTTGTCCTGGCGCGGGGCCGGCCAGTGGATCAGGTACAGGTCGACGTAGTCGAGCCCGAGCTTGCCGAGGCTCTCGTCGAAGGCACGCAGGGTGCTGTCATAGCCGTGGTCCGCGTTCCACACCTTGGTCGTCACGAAGACGTCGCCGCGGGGGAGGCCGGCCCGGGCGATGCCCTGGCCGACGCCGGCCTCATTGGCGTAGAGCGCTGCGGTGTCGACGTGCCGGTACCCGGACTCGAGCGCGACCTGCACCGCGTCGGCCGCGTCGGCATCCGGAATCTTGTAGACCCCGAGCCCGAGCTGCGGGATGGAGTGGCCGTTGTGGAACTGCAGAACGGGTGAAGAGGTCATAGCTCCATTAAACCGGCCATGCAGCTTTCCGCGAAAGCGGGTGAATCGTCGGTTAGACACGGCCTGAACGACGATTCACCCGCTTTCGCGGAAGGGGTGGCCCGGCGAGGTGCGCGCTTCTCACGTGGTGAGAGGCGCGCTTTCGAGTCGGCGGCCCAGCACCGAGAGTATGAGGATCTCGTGCCGACCCCTCCGGGGTGCGGCAGGCCGGGCAACGTCGCCCGGCGAGAACCCGGGATGCAGGAGGTCACGGTGAAGGCTGTCCGGATCCATTCCTATGGCGCACAGCCGACCCTCGATGACGTGCCGGAGCCCGAGATCCTCGGCCCGTGGGACGTGCTCGTCGACGTCGGCGCCGCCGGGCTCTGCCGCACCGACCTGCACATCATCGAAGGCCAGTGGGATCCGATCCAGCACCCGCACCTGCCCTATACCCTCGGCCACGAGAACGCCGGCTGGGTACGGGCGTGCGGCTCGGCCGTGCACAACGTCGCGGTCGGGGACACCGTCATCATGCATCCGCTCACCAGCTGCGGGCTCTGCCCCGCCTGCCGGGAGGGCCAGGATTCGCACTGCGAGAACGCCACCTTCCCCGGCATCAATGTCGACGGCGGCATGGCCGAGGTGCTGCGCACGAACGCGCGCGCCGTGGTGAAGCTCGACCCCGCGCTCCAGCCCCGGGACGTGGCCGCTCTGGCGGATGCCGGACTCACCGCGTACCACGCCGTGCGGAAGGCCGCCCCGGTGCTCTTCCCCGGCAGCCACGCCGTCGTGATCGGATCCGGCGGCCTCGGGCACATCGGCGTGCAGAGCCTCGCGGCGATCACGAGCGCGGAAATCACGGTCGTCGACCGCTCCGAAGCGGCGCTCGAGCTCGCCGGGCAGATCGGCGCACACCACACCGTGCTCGCGACGAGCGACGCGGCGGTCGAGAATGCCGTCGCCGAGATCACCGGTGGCGGCGCGCACATCGTCTTCGACTTCGTCGGCGAACGCGGCGCAGAACTGCTCGCCCCGAAGTTGCTCCGGAACCGTGGCTCGCACTACGTGATCGGCTACGGCGGTACGGTCAGCCTGCCGACGATCGAGATCATCTCCCGCGAGATCAATGTGATCGGCAACCTCGTCGGCACATACACCGACCTTGTCGAACTGATGACCCTCACCGCCCAGGGCAAGGTCACCCTGCACACCGCCGTCTACCCGCTCGAGGCCGCCAACGACGCGATCGCCGACCTCGAGAGCGGTCGCCTGGTCGGCCGCGGCATCCTCGTACCCGGTCACGCCGCCTGAGCCAGATCCACCCCGATCCATCCGAAGGAGACCAACAGTGACGTTCCTCGAAACCTCGGAAGCCCCGAGCGGCTTCCTCGACTCCCCGCAGGCGCGGGCCCTGCTCGTGCGCGTCATCCGGGTGGCATTCCCGCACGCGCAACTGCCGGACACCGCATACGAGAAGACCGCAGACGCCCTGATCGCGCTCGCCGAGAAGACGCCACGGCACTTCCTCGCCCTGTCGTCCGGCCTCGCGAGCCTCGACACCCTCCCGGCCGGAGCGTTCCTCGACCTCAATGCGATGGATGCCACGGCCCGCCTCCGCGCGATCGAACAGACCGAATTCTTCGGCTTCGTTCGTGCGAACACCGTGCTGACCCTCTACAACCTCCCGGAGGTCTGGCAAGCGCTCGGCTACGAGGGCGCATCCTTCGACAAGGGCGGCTATCTGCACCGCGGTTTCAACGACCTCGACTGGCTCCCCGAGCCGCGGATCGAGGAATACACCGGCGAATTGCGCTACGTCGAGATCGGCCCGCTCACCCGGCAGGTCGGTGCCGCGACCCCGGCGACCCCGGCTGCGGCATCCGCAGCCCCGGAATCCGCTTCGGGCAGGGACGAGGTGACGAAGTGAGCGCCATCGACCACGACGAGGAGGCCGTCGTCATCATCGGGTCCGGAGCGGGAGGCGGCACCCTCGCCTACGAGCTCACTGCCCGGGGCATCCCGGTCGTCGTGCTCGAGGCAGGGCCCCACATCACCAATGCGGAATACGTCAACGACGAGTGGGCGGCGTTCTCGCAGATGGCCTGGCTCGACCCGCGCACGACGAGTGGCTCCTGGCGCATCGCCCGTGACTTCCCGAACCTGCCGGCGTGGATCGTCAAGGCCGTCGGCGGCAGCACCACGCACTGGTCCGGCGCCACGCCGCGCTTCCTCGCCCACGAATTCCAGGCCCGCAGCACCTACGGCGATATCGACGGCGCGAACCTGCTCGACTGGCCGATCACCCTCGCCGAACTCGCGCCGTACTACGACCGCGCCGAGATCGCGATGGGCTCGACGCACCGGCACGGTCGCGCCGCCCTGCCCGCCAACAACAACTACAAGGTGTTCGCCAACGGTGCCGCCCGGGTCGGCTACAACTTCTACGCGACCGGTCCGTACGCGACGAACGCCGAGCCGTACGACGGGCGCCCGGCATCCGTGCAGGACGGCTTCAACTTCCAGGGCGACAGGTCCGGCGCGAAGTGGAGCACCCTCGTGCGCGAGATTCCCCGTGCGGAGGCGACCGGTCACCTCGACCTGCGGCCGCTCAGCCAGGCCGTGCAGATCACGCACGACCGGACCGGGCGCGCCGATGCCGTGCTGTACCTCGATGCCGCCGGCGGCATGCACCGGCAGCGGGCACGCATCGTCTGTGTCGCCGGGAATTCGATCGAGACGCCTCGACTGCTGCTGCTCAGCGCGAGCTCACTGTTCCCGGACGGACTCGCGAACTCCTCCGGCCAGGTCGGCCGCAACTACATGCGGCACACCACCGGCTCCGTCTACGCCCAGTTCCCCGACCCGGTGCACTCCTACCGCGGCGAGACCATGGCCGGGATCATCGCGGACGAGGCGCGCCACGACGAGCGCCGCGGCTTCGCGGGCGGCTATTACCTCGAGACCCTTTCGCTCGGGCCGGCGTTCCTCGCGGCCTTCGCGGACCCGGGTTCGTGGGGGCGCGACTTCACGTCGATCCTCGACGGCTACGCGCACACCGCGGGGCTCTGGATCGTCGGCGAGGACATGCCTCAGGAGACCAACCGGATCACCCTCAACGGTTCGGTCACGGATGCTGCCGGCCTGCCGGTCGCGAACGTGAACTTCGACGACCACCCGAACGACGTCGCCATGCGCGACCACGGCTACCGCCAGGCCGAACTGCTCTACGACGCGGTCGGGTCGATCTCGGCGCACCGCACCCCGCCGTATCCCTCGACGCACAACCTCGGCACGAGCCGGATGAGCGCACGACCGGAGGACGGCGTGGTGAACAAGTTCGGGCGTGCCCACGATGTGCCGAACCTGTTCGTGAGCGACGGGTCGGTCTTCACGACCGGCGCCGCGGCCAACCCGACGCTCACGATCGTGGCCCTCGCCATCCGGCAGGCCGACCATATCGCCGAACAGCTCGCAAACCGGTCCCTGTGACCGGGCTACCGGCTCCGGGATCCGGGACCCCTCCGGCACCCTGACACCGTCCCGAACCACGCCCGACAAGGAGATGACGCACCCATGACCCACGACCAGATGATGAGAACCCCGTACGACCAGATCGGCGACGTGCCGACCTTCACCCTCGAATCGAACGATGTCGAGAACGGCCGGGAACTCGACCCGCCCCAGCGCAGCGGGATCTTCGGCGCCGGCGGCAGCGACACGTCCCCGGAACTGCACTGGAGCGGTTTCCCGGCGGGAACCCGAAGCTTCGCGGTCACGATGTACGACCCGCTCGCCCCGACGGCGAGCGGATTCTGGCACTGGGCCGTCGCCGACATCCCCGTTTCGACGACGAGCCTGCCGACCGGTGCGGGGGAGGAGGACAGCACCCTGCTCCCGCCCGGCGCCTGGCAGCTGACCAACGACGCGAGCCTCCGCCGCTACCTCGGTGCGGCCCCGCCGGCCGGCCACGGGCGGCACAACTACTACATCGCCGTGCACGCCCTCGACGTCGACACGATCGGGATCCCCGAGACTTCGACGCCCGCGTTCCTCACCTTCAACCTCGGCGCGCACACCCTCGCGCGCGCCGTGATCACGCCCTGGTGGGAGGCCCGCTAACCGTCGCGGAGCGGATGCTCAGCGCCTGACGCTGCCGGAGCGGAAGTACCGCGAGAGTCCGGCAGCGGTCTCGCGCAGCATCCGCTCGTGGTCGCGTTCGCGGATCGCGATGGAGTCCGCGCGGGCCGAGATCGCCACGGAGCCGACGAGCAGGCCTGCGGAGTTGCGCACGCCGACCGCGGCGCACGTCATACCCGGCACGAATTCCTCGTGCTCCCAGGCGACGTGCGACCGGGAGATCGACTCGAGCTGGCGTTCGAGTTCCCCGCGATCCGTGATCGTCGCCGGGGTCAGCTGCGGCAGCCCATGAGCGTCGAGGTACTGGTCGCGCTGTTCGCCGGTCATGCCGCTCAACATGATCTTGCCGAAGGCGGTCGCGTGCGCGGCCTCGTGGAACCCGAAGCTCAACGGGGTGAGGCGCGGGGCTGCCGGGGAATCCACGATGTACGTGACGACGACATCGGCCCCCCGGTAGACGGCGAAGTACGCGGCCGCCTGGGCGTTGCGGTGCAGGCAGGCGATCTCGGTGCGCACCTCGGCGGGCACGCCGATCTGGCGATGCAGCGAGACGCCGAGCTGATGCAGCTTGTAGCCGAGTTCGAACTTGCGCTCCCGGCGGATGTGCACGAGGTAGTCGCTCTGCACGAGCGTCTGCATGAGCCGGTACACGGTCGGCAGCGGATAGCCGAGGCTCGCGGAGACCTCCTTCGCCGTGGCCCCGCCACGTTCGGCGACGATCTCGAGGATCGCGAGCGTCTTCAGGATCGAGGCGACCCCGCTCGGGGCGGGCGGTGCCGGCAGTGCCGTGACGTTGGACGTCAGTGGCGGCTGGGCGAGCGTCCGGGGCGACGGCGGCTGGGACAGGGGAAGAGCATCCGTGGTCTTCATGCGGCCATTGTCGGTCGGGCCCGGCCCGGGCACAATCGTCCGGCTCCTGAGAAGATCCCGGGTTCGGCGCGTGAGGCAGCTTCTCACATGGTGACAGGGCCCCTGACCGGGCCGGCACCGGCGAATTTAGGCTGGCGGCATCCGCATCGCTTGAAGAAGGAGATCGTCATGGCCGCCTCCAGCGCCATTCGCACCATCATCAGCCCCGGCCGCTACGTCCAGGGGAAAGGGGCGCTGTCCCGGCTCGGCGAATTCCTCGCGCCGCTCGGGAAGACCCCGCTCCTCGTCTCCGACGACGTCGTCTGGGGGATCCTCGGGCAGCGCGCCACGGACTCGCTGCGCGCCGCCCAGCTGCCCGTCACCCGGGAACGTTTCGGCGGCATCCCCACGGCCGCGGAGGTCACCCGCCTCGTCGGCGTGATCGACAGGACCGGCGCCGACGTCATCGTCGCCCTCGGCGGCGGCAGCACCATGGACGCCGTGAAGGCGGCCGGGTTCCTCGCCGGGATCCGCTGGGTCACGGTGCCCTCCGTCGCATCAACGGATGCCCCCACATCGGCCCTCTCCGTGATCTACACCGCAGATGGCGCGTTCGAGGAGTACCGCTTCTTCCCGAAGAACCCGGACCTCGTGCTGATGGACACCCAGCTCGTTGCGGATGCCCCTGCCGCGTTCCTGGCGGCGGGCGTCGGTGATGCGCTCGCGACGTGGCTCGAAGCCCGGGCGACGAGGCAGGCGCACGCGAACACGATGGCCGGCGGCCTGCCGACCCTCGCGGGCACCGCGCTCGCCGAACTGTCCTGGGGCGTGATCTGGGACAACGCGCTCCCCGCCCTCGACGCCGTGCGCGACCACCAGGTCACCCCGGCCGTCGAGAAGCTCGTCGAGGCGAACACGCTGCTGTCGGGGCTCGGATTCGAGTCCGGCGGGCTCGCCGCGGCGCACGCGATCCACAACGGCCTGACCGCGGCGCACCAGACCCACGGGCTCGCGCACGGGCAGAAGGTCAACATCGGCTCGGTCACGCAGCTCGTGCTCGAGGGCGCCCCGACCCAGGAGATCCGCGACTTCATCGAGTTCACGACCCGGGTCGGGCTGCCGAACACGCTGACGGAGGTCGGCCTCAGCGTCGACGACGAGGACGACCTGCGCCGCGTCGCCGAGGCGGCGACGGTGCAGGGGGAGACCATCCACAACATGCCGTTCCCGATCACCCCCGACGAGCTGGTCAGCGCGCTTAAGTCGATCGAGCGGTTCTCCCGCACCGTGCGGAGCGAGGCGCACCTGCCCGCTCCCGTGCAGTACGTGGCCCACCAGGTCGACACGCACTAGCCGCAGGTCTCCGGCAGCGGATGCCGCGGCATCCGCTGCCCCGACCCGCGGCTTCGCGACGCCCGCGAGAGTACACTTTTGGCCCCTAAACCACTGGTTTGAGGGCCAAAAGTGTACTCTCGTGGACTGTAAGCGGGCGAGGCGCGGCCGGGGCGGTGGGGTTAGGAGACCTGGATCTGGATGGGGGCGGTGTCGGGGATCGGGCCGGCGTCGCGGCCGCGCAGGTCCGGGTGCCAGCGGCGACCGAGCGCGGGGATCAGGGTCCCGAGCGCGGCGAAACCGGCGGCGACGAGGATCGCGGACCCGGCGCCGTTATGGTCGATCATGAAGCCGGCCGTCGCGGACCCGAGCGCCGCTCCCATCAGCTGGCCGGTGCCGACCCAGCCGTACGCCTCGGCGGTGTCGCTGAACTTGACGCTCGCGGAGACGATCCCGAACAGCACAGCGAAGGCCGGCGCGATGCCGATGCCCGCGAGGAGCAGCGTTGCGGCGAGCCACCAGAAGCTGAGGCCGAGAGTCGCGAGGGAGAGGCCGATCGTGACGATCAGCATCCGCCCGGCGAGGGCCCACGGGCCGATCGGCGCGTGACCGAGCGCGAGGCCACCGACGAGCGAGCCGATCGCGAAGATGCCGAGCACCCAGCCGGAGTCCGAGCTGCCGTGACCGAATGCCGCGACGACGCCGGCCTCGACGGCCGAGCAGGCCGCGACGAGCATGAAGCCGACAACGGTGCTGAGGAGCACGGCAGGGCGCTTGAGCACGGCGCCGAGCTTGCGGCGGCTGCGCGGGATCCGTACCCGGCCGACCTCGGGCAGCACGACGAACCAGATGCCGCCGCCGACCAGGAATGCAGCGGCGAGGAGGATGCCCGCGACCGAGCTGATCTGGATCGCGACGAATGTGGCGATGACCGGTCCGAGCACCCAGATGATCTCCTGGGCGGATGCGTCGAGCGAGAACAGCGGGGTGAGCTGACGGGAGTTGACGATCTTCGGGTAGATCGTGCGCACGGCCGGCTGGATCGGCGGTGTCGTCAGCCCCGCGACGAGGCCGATCACCATCAGGCCCCAGATCGGCAGGATCAACAACGCCATCACGACGATGGCGCTCGCGCAGATCGCGATCGTGGCGATGATGACCCGGCGCATGCCCCAGCGGCCCATCAGGCGGCTCGTGAGCGGGCCGGCGATGGCCTGGCCGATGCTCATCGCACCGAGTACGAGGCCGGCGGACCCGTAGGAGTCGTAGACGTGCTCGATGTGGATCAGGAACGCGAGCGAGAGCATCCCGAACGGAAAGCGGGCGGTCAGCTGCGCGGCGATCAGACGGGCAACCCCGGGCGTCTTCAGTAGGGTCCAGTAGCTGCTCACTCGTTCGAGTCTACGGGCGAGGCCCGGTACGGGTCGAGTCGGGCCCCCGGCACGCAATCCGTCGCCGCCCCGCGCCGAATTGCGTCGCGTGCGCGCCCGTTTTCGCAACGAACGTGTACCGAACGCAATTCCGTGCCGAGGATCGTGTCGACGGCCGTGCCTGGGGCCGTATCAAAGGGGCGGGGCATGGGCGGATGCGGGTCCCCGCGCCGCGCACACCCGGTACCGTGGTTTCGTGAACACTTTGATCTCCGCCGAGGACCTGGCCCGCCTGCTCGAGACGCGTGACGACATCCGTGTGCTCGACGTCCGGTGGGCGCTCCTCGGGCCGAGCGGACGCGACGAATACGCCGCCGGACACCTGCCGGGCGCGGTCTACGTCGACCTCGAGACCGAACTCGCCCGGCCAGGGGCGCCTGAAGACGGGCGGCACCCGCTGCCCGCGATCGACGACCTGCAGGCGGCGGCGCGGCGCTGGGGAATCCACGACGACGACACCGTCGTGGTCTACGACGACCTGAGCCTGATGTCGGCGGCGCGGGCGTGGTGGCTGTTGCGGCACGCCGGTCACCGCAACGTGCTCCTGCTCGACGGTGCGCTCGCCGCCTGGCGCAGGGCGGGATTGCCGCTCGTCACCGGGGAGCAGCCCGACCCGCCGATCGGCACCGCACACCTCAGCTACGGCTCGCTCGCCACGATCGACGCCGACACCGCCGCCGCCATCGCGCACACCGGCATCCTCCTCGACGCGCGTGCCGGCGCCCGGTACCGGGGCGAGACGGAGCCGGTCGACCCCCGCGCCGGCCACATCCCGGGCGCGGTGAGCGCCCCGACGACGGACGCCCTCGCCGACGACGGACGCTTCCTGCCCGCCGACCAGCTGCGTGCGCAGTTCGAGTCCCTCGGCGTGAAACCGATGCGCCCGATCGGGGTCTACTGCGGGTCGGGGGTCACGGCCGCCCACGAGATCGCCGCGCTCACGATCGCCGGGTTCGTCCCCTACCTCTACCCCGGATCCTGGTCGCAGTGGTCCAATCTCCCGGACCGCCCCGTGGAAACCGGGGACGGCGGGCGCGGCGGGTTCGGCGGTTTCACCGGGGCCAGCGTCCGGCTGTAGGTGGCGAGGCCAGCTCGCGGCGGCCCGGTGCGCTCACACCGAATTCACACGGCACGCAGAGCCCGGGGATGCAATACTTAGGTAATGCTTACCTTACCCAGCACCGAGGTGACCGGCGAGGACCTGCTCCCTGATGCACGCCCCGGCTACCGGCCGTACCGGGCGACGGTCGCGGGCATCCGGCGCCTGAGCCCGCATTTTGTGCGGGTGACCTTCACCGGTCCGGAATTCGAGCACTTCGGCACGGCGGGACTCGACCAGCGGATCAAGCTCGTCCTGCCGATCCCCGGCGTCGGCCTCGCCGATTTCGGAGTGGACGAGCAGCACGACCCTGCCTCGACCGGCACCGGCTGGTACGACCGCTGGCGGGCCCTTCCCGAAGCTGAGCGCAACCCGTTCCGCAGTTACACCGTCCGCAGGGTGCGCCCGCACCTCCGCGAACTCGACGTCGACTTCGTCTCCCACGACGCAGCGGATGCCGCCGGTTCCGGCCCCGGCCCCGCATCCCGCTGGCTCGCCGCGGCCCAGGTCGGCGAGCACGTCGTCATCGTCGGGCCGGACTCGCGCAGCCGCGACGCCGGCCTCGGCCTCGACTGGCGCCCCGGCGACGCGACCTACCTGCTCCTCGCGGGCGACGAGACCGCGGTCCCCGCGATCTGCGGCATCCTCGATACCCTGCAGCCCGGGCGCACGGCGCACGCCTTCCTCGAGGTGCCGGATGCCGCGGACCAGCTCGACGTGCGGGTCCCGGACGGTTGCACCGTCACCTGGCTTCCACGCGGAGGCGCCCCGCACGGCGAACGCCTCGACGCCGCCGTGCGCACCTGGGTCGCCGGCCACCAGGGACCCGAGGTCCCGACCGGCGTCGCCGTGAACGCGGCCGAGCTCGAGATCGACATCGACCGCGAAACCCTGTGGGACACCCCGGACACACCGCCGGGCGCAGGCTTCTACGCCTGGCTCGCCGGAGAGGCCGGCGCGATCAAGCGCCTCCGCCGGTTCCTCGTGAGCGAGACCGGTGTCGACCGCCGGCGCGTCTCCTTCATGGGCTACTGGCGCCTCGGCAAGGCCGAGCCCCAGTGAGCCGCCTGGCACACCCGTCCGAGCATCCGGCCGCGAACCTCCCCGCCCAGAACCTCCCCGCCCAGAACCGCCCGGCCCCGAACCGCCCGGCCCCGAACCGTCCGGCCCCGAACGAATCCGACGGATTTTCTGCCCAAGAAACACCCGAGAGTGCCGTTTCGGGCCGAAAAACCGTAAAACTCCGTCGAACCGGTTCGGGTCGACGTCCGGTGGCTGGGCTCCTCGGCGCGGCCGTGCTCCTCGTCCTCGTGATCATCGCCTCCCTCGTCGTCGGCGCGCGGGACGTGCCCTTCGGCACCGTCCTCGACGCCCTGTTCCGGCCCGACCCCGCCGTGACCGACCAGCTGGTCGTGCTCGACCTGCGTATCCCGCGCACGGTCGTCGGCCTGCTCGCGGGCCTCGCCCTCGGCCTCGCCGGTGCGCTCATGCAGGGCGTCACCCGCAACCCCCTCGCCGACCCCGGCCTGCTCGGCGTCAACGCGGGCGCCTCCCTCTTCGTCGTAGCCGGCATCGCCGTCTTCGGAGTCACGAGCGCGCTCGGCTACGTCTGGTTCGCCTTCGTCGGGGCCGCGGTCGCGGCATCCGTCGTGTACGTCATCGGGTCGCTCGGACGCGGGGGAGCGACCCCCGTCAAGCTCACCCTCGCCGGCACGGCGCTCACCGCGGCGCTCACCTCGCTGATCACCATCGTGCTGCTCAGCGACCCGTCGACCTTCGACCGCTACCGGTTCTGGTCTGCGGGCTCCCTCTCCGCCCGCGGCCTCGACACCGCGCTGCAGCTCGCGCCGTTCATCCTCGCCGGCACGATTCTGGCGGCGACGGCCGGGCGGATGCTCAACGCGCTCGCCCTCGGAGACGACCTCGCCCGCGGCCTCGGCCAGAACGTCGTGGCCGCACGGATCGTCTGCTTCGTGGCCGTCGTGCTGCTCTGCGGCTCGGCGACCGCCCTCGCCGGGCCGATCGTCTTCGTCGGCCTCGCGGTTCCGCACCTCGCCCGCTGGTTCGCCGGCCCGGACTACCGCTGGACCCTCGCCCTCTCGGCGCTGCTCGGCCCCGCCCTGCTCCTGCTCGCCGACGTGATCGGGCGCGTGATCGCCCGCCCCGGCGAGATCGAGGCCGGCCTCGTCGTCGCGTTCCTCGGCGCCCCCGTGCTGATTGCTCTCGTGCGAGGCACCAAGGCGGTCGGGCTGTGAGCACAAGCACTCCGGTCCTCGCGCCCGCGGCTGTGCTCGGCGCGGCGCGGGGTGCACGGCGCCGCCGGGAGCGCCGGACAGTGATCGTCCTCTCCGGGGCGGTGCTCGTCGTCGCCGCGCTGAGCCTCTCCGTCGGCTCCTATTCCGTCGCGGTACCCGACCTGCTCCGCACCCTCGCCGGCCAGGGCACCGGGGCCGAGAACTTCATCGTGCTGACCCTGCGCCTGCCCCGGCTCGTGCTCGCGCTCCTGACCGGCGTCGCCTTCGCGCTCTCGGGCGCCTTGTTCCAGACCGTGCTGCGCAATCCGCTCGCGAGCCCCGACATCGTCGGCGTCACCGGCGGGGCGAGCGCCGCAGCGGTCCTCGGGATGCTCGTGCTCGGCTTCGGCAGCCTCGCGACCGCTTTCGCGGCCTTCGGCGGCGCGATCCTCGTCGCGACCGTCATCTACCTGCTGGCCTGGCGCGGTCGCGGCGGAGGCGCCGGAGGCGTCGCCGGCTATCGCTTCGTGCTCATCGGCGTCGGCATCGCGTTCATGGTGCAGGGCCTGCTCGGCTACCTGCTCAGCCGCGCCGAGCTCCGCGACGCCCAGGACGCCCTGACCTGGCTCGTCGGCAGCGTGAGCGGTGCCGCTTGGCCCGAGATCGCGGTCGTCGCTGTCGGGCTCGCGGTGCTCCTGCCGATCGTGTGGATGCTCGCTCCGCGTCTTCGCGCGCTGCAACTGGGCGACGACCTGGCCACGAGCCTCGGGGTCGGTGCCGAGCGCAACCGGCTCGGACTCCTCATCGTCGCCGTCGCCCTCGCCGCGCTCGGGACGGCCATGGTCGGCCCGCTCGCGTTCGTCGCGTTCGTGTCCGCGCCGATCGCCCGCCGCCTCGTCGGCACCGGCGGACTGAGCCTCGTTCCCTCGGCCCTCGTCGGTGCCCTGATCGTCAGCGCCGCCGACTTCGCGTCCCAGCACCTGCTCCCGGGCGGACTCCAGCTGCCCGCCGGGGTCGTCACCGGCGCCATCGGAGCGCCCTACCTGCTCTGGCTGCTCGCGACCGGAGCGGCGGGCGGCAGCGGCGCCGGCAGCACCCGCGGCATCCCGCGCGACAGCACAGAAGGAACCCGATGACCCAACCCGAACCGCACGCTCCCGACCCGCAGACAGCGGTCCCGGCTTTCGCGGGTCCAGCAGCCGCCGAACCGGGCGACCGCACGCACCACGAGCTGCGCACCGTCGCCCTCGGCCTCGGCTACGACGGCGTCCCGATCGTCACAGACCTCGACCTCGAGATCGCCGTCGGCCGGATCACGGTCATCGTCGGCGCGAACGCCTCGGGCAAATCGACCCTCCTCCGCGGACTCGCCCGCCTGCTCACCCCGCAGACCGGCGTGGTCCTCCTCGACGGCACCGACATCGCGACGATTCCGGGCAAGCGGGTCGCGACCGTGCTCGGCCTCCTGCCGCAACAGCCGCTCGCGCCGGAGGGAATCACCGTCGGCGAACTCGTCGGTCGCGGCCGGCATCCGCATCAGGGCTGGTTCCGCGGCACCACGGCCGCCGACGACGCCATCGTCGCCGACGCCCTCGTGCGCACCGGAACCCTCGACCTCGCCGCGCGCCGGCTGGAGGAGCTCTCCGGCGGCCAGCGCCAGCGGGTCTGGATCGCGATGGCCCTCGCCCAGGACACCGACATCCTGCTGCTCGACGAGCCGACGAGTTTCCTCGACGTCGCCCACCAGATCGAGGTCCTCGACCTCCTCCTCGAGCTCAACCGCACCCGGGGGACCACGATCGTGATGGTCCTGCACGACCTCAACCTCGCGGCCCGGTACGCCGACGAAATGCTCGTGATGCGCTCAGGCGGGATCATCGCCGCAGGGCCGCCCGTGGACACCCTGACCGTCGACGTCGTCCGCTCCGCCTTCGGGCTCGACGCCCTCGTCATCCCCGACCCGGTCTGCGGCTCACCGCTCGTCGTGCCGATCGGGAGGTTCCATCCCGCGCCGACCGCGGCATCCGCTATATTAGGTAAGGCTAACCTAATTTAGTCGAACCGTGTCCCTCCCCGAGACAACTGAGAAACCGGAGTTTCCCGTGCACCGTCCCCCCATTCGCGCGCTTGTCGCCGTCGCCGCCCTCGTCGCCCTGACGCTGACCGGCTGTTCCGCGCCGGCGCCCCAGTCAACGGATGCTGCGGCGGGCGACTCCGCAGCCGCGTCGTTCCCCGTCACCATCGAGAACGCCTTCGGGTCGACCGTGATCCCGAAGCAGCCGACCCGGGTCGTGACCTGGGGCTGGGGGAGCGCGGACGACGCGATCGCCCTCGGCGTCATTCCCGTCGCGATGCCGTTCCAGGCATACGCCGGTGACGCCCAGGGCGTGCTGCCGTGGATCTCCGAGGCGCTCGTGACGAGCGGAACGCCGACGCCGACCGTGCTGCCCGACTCCACGGAGCCGCCGTACGAGGACATCGCCAAGGCCGCACCCGACGTCATCCTTGCCGCATACTCGGGCATCACCGCCGAGCAGTACGCGCTGCTCAGCAAGATCGCCCCCGTGGTCGGCTACCCGGACCAGCCCTGGGCGACGAATTGGCGCGACCTCATCACGATCACCGGAACGGCTCTCGGCAAGTCCGCTGAAGCGACCACGCTTCTCGCGGGCATCGACGCGAAGATCGCCGCGGCCGCGGCAGCCCACCCCGAGTTCGCGGGCAAGTCCATCGCCCTCACGAGCGACAGCGGAGGAACGTTCTACGTCTACAAGAAGGAAGACCCCCGCGTCGCATTCACCCTCGACCTCGGCTTCGTGAACGCACCCGCCGTCGATGCCCTCGCGACCGACGAGGCGAGCTTCTATTACACGCTCAGCCACGAACAGCTCGACAAGCTCACGAGTGACGTGCTCGTGAACTTCGGGACGACGCAGGAGGAATCGGATGCGTTCCTCTCCGCCGGGTACGCCCAGGCCATGCCGCAGGTGCAGCGTGGTTCCGTCGCCTCCCCGGTCGGCGCGGCATTCATCTCGTCCGTCTCCCCGCCGACGGGTCTCTCGCTGACCTGGGGCCTCGACGACTACGTGACGATGCTCTCGACCGCGGCCAAGGCCGCCGAATAACGCCCGTCGCCGGGGTTGAATTGCGGTCAAAGCACCTTCGTCGTCGCGACGAGGGTGCTTTGTGCGCAACTGGGCGGGCCGGCGGTTCGGGCGCTGTCGTCGCACCCGGCGAAATCTGCCCGAAACACGCCAACGGCCATACTTGATCGAGACACGTCCCCCTCACGCTCGCTTTAGCTAGTCCAAAACGTGACCTGCGCACAGAATCCGCGTGAGCATCCTGTTATATGCTCACCTCTGTCGCTTACCGTTTACGGACTCAATGACGAACCCCTGACACCGACAAACAAAGAAGGTTCCGCATATGCGCGCTCGATACCTACTCCCCGCCGTCGCCGCCGCGGCCGCACTGATGCTCACCGGCTGCGTCGACAACTCGACGCCCTCGACCGGCTCGACCACCAGCGCCTCGGCCGCAGCGATCACCAAGGACGACGCGGCCGCCGCACTCGTTCCCGCCAAGATCGCGTCCTCCGGCAAGCTCATCGTCGGCAGCGACCCGACCTACGCCCCCAACGAGTTCAAGGACGAAGCAGGCAAGCCCATCGGCTGGGGCATCGAGATCGCGAGCGCGGTCGCGACCAAGCTCGGGCTCACGGCCGAATTCCAGGTCGCCAAGTTCGACAACATCATCCCCTCCGTCGCCGGCGGCAAGGCCGACATGGGCGAGTCCTCGTTCACGGACACCGCCGAGCGCGAGCAGCAGGTCGACTTCGTCAACTACTACACCGCCGGTATCCAGTGGGCATCGGCCAAGGACAAGACCGTCGACCCGGACAACGCCTGCGGCATGAAGGTAGCCGTGCAGGCGACCACCTATGAGGACACCGACGAGGTCCCCGCCAAGAGCGACGCCTGCGTCGCGGCCGGCAAGCCCGCGATCGACAAGCTCAAGTTCGACACCCAGGATGCCGCGACGAACGCGGTCGTACTCGGCCAGGCCGACGCGCTCAGCGCCGACTCTCCCGTCACCCTCTACGCCATCGCCCAGACCAAGGGCAAGCTGCAGCTCGCGGGCAAGACCTTCGACGTCGCACCATACGGCATGGTCGTCGCCAAGGGCTCTGACCTCGGCAAGGCCGTCCAGGCCGCACTGCAGTCCATGGTCGACGACGGCAGCTACAAGGCCATCCTCGACACGTGGGGTGTCGCCGACGGCGGCATCGACAAGATCACGATCAACGCAGCCGCGAACGGCTAACCGGTGAGCACGCCGAATCTGAACGGCCGGGGGGCGGGGCCCGCCTCGTCCCCGGCCGATCCGGCCGCCCCGGCCGCGTCGGTTCCCATCAAAGCCATCCGGCTGCGTCACCCCTGGCGGATGGTCTTCGCGATCATCCTGATCGTGGTGTTCGCCCTGGCCATCGTCGACGCGGCCTTCCGCCCCGCGTACGACTGGCCGACGGTCGCGAAGTACCTGTTCGACCGGCGCATCTCCCAGGCCGCGCTCGTGACCCTCGAACTCACCGTCTACTCGATGGTGATCGCGATCGTCCTCGGCGTGATCCTCGCAGTGATGCGGCTGTCGCCCAACCCGGTCGTGAAGAGCCTCGCGTGGTTCTATCTCTGGGTCTTCCGCGGCACACCGGTCTACGTCCAGCTGACCATCTGGGGCCTGATCTCGCTGATCTATTCGAGCATCGACATCGGCATCCCGTTCATGCACCCGTGGGTGTCGTTCGAGACGAACGCCGCGCTCAGCACGTTCGCCCTCGCGGTGATCGGCCTCTCGCTCAACGAGGCCGCGTATATGGCCGAGATCGTCCGTGCCGGACTCCTCGCCGTCGATCGTGGCCAGGAAGAGGCCGCGACCGCGCTCGGGATGAGCTGGTCGCAGACGATGACCCGGGTCATCCTGCCGCAGTCGATGCGGGTGATCATCCCGCCGACCGGCAACGAGGTCATCTCGATGCTCAAGACGACCTCGCTCGTCACGGCGGTGCCGTTCAGCTTCGACCTGTTCGCCCGCTCCCGTGACATCTCCGCCGAGACGTTCAACCCGATCCCGCTGCTCATCGTCGCGTCGATCTGGTACCTGTTCTTCACCTCGATCCTGATGGTGGGCCAGTACTTCCTCGAGAAGCGTTTCGCGCGCGGCATCGGCGACCGTCAGCCGGACAAGAAGGGCGGCGGCTCCAACCCCGACCCGATCACGGGCGTCACGATCGTGCCCGGCTCCGAGCAGGCGCCGGCGACCCGCACCGGCCGAGAACCCGAAACCGGCCAGGGAGGCCCGTCATGAGCGACCTGACCACGCCGAACGCGGCATCCGCTGCCCGCGGTTACGTGCCGATGGTGCTCGCAGAGCAGGTCTCGAAGAGCTTCGGCTCGCACGAGGTGCTCAAGAGCATCTCCCTCGAGGTCAAACGCGGCGAGGTGATGTGCCTCGTCGGGCCGAGCGGGTCGGGCAAGTCCACGTTCCTGCGCTGCATCAACCACCTCGAGGTGCTCTCCGCCGGGCGGCTGAGCGTCGACGGCGAGCTGATCGGCTACCGCGAGACCAACGGCAAGCTCTACGAGATGGCGCCCAAGGAAGCGGCGAAGCAGCGCAGGGACATCGGCATGGTGTTCCAGCGCTTCAACCTGTTCCCACACATGACCGCACTCCAGAACGTGATGGAGGCGCCGCTGCGGGTCAAGGGGCTGCCCAAGGCGCAGGCCGAGCGCACCGCCCGCGACCTGCTCGCCCGGGTGGGACTCGCCGAACGCGCGGACTACTACCCCGCGCACCTCTCCGGTGGCCAGCAGCAGCGCGTCGCGATCGCCCGCGCGCTCGCGATGGAGCCCAAACTGATGCTCTTCGACGAGCCGACGAGCGCGCTCGACCCTGAACTCGTCGGCGAGGTGCTCGACGTGATGAAGGGCCTCGCCAAGGAGGGCATGACGATGATCGTGGTCACCCACGAGATGGGCTTCGCCCGCGAGGTGGGTGACTCGCTCGTGTTCATGGACGGCGGCGTCGTCGTCGAGTCCGGCGACCCCGAGCTCGTGCTGAGCAACCCGCAACACCGCCGCACGCAGGCGTTCCTCTCGAAGGTGCTCTAGCCACCAGCTGACCCCGGCGGATGTCGGGGTCAGCTGGTCAGGACCTTGTGGATCCGCTGCAGAGACACCGACTCCGCGGCCTTGAGCTCCTGCGCGAACAGGCTGATCCGCAGCTCCTCGATCATCCAGCGTGCGCGCACGAGGTTCGCCGCCATGCCGGGGGCCAGCGGAATCCGGCCGCCGGCAGCTTCGTAGCGGGCCGTGGCCGACTGGCTTTCATTCATCCAGACCCGGTCGCGGCTGGGATTGTCGCCGAGTTTCACGATCCGTGAACTGATGCCGCCGAGGTAGCGCGGCAGGTGGCGCAGCTGGGCGAGGCCCGTCGCGCTCACGAAGCCGGGGTAGATCAGTCCGGCCAGCTGGGCACGGGCATCCGTCAGCGCGGGCAGCAACGCCATGCTCGTCGAGGCCTTGAGCGCCTTGTCGGCGGCCCGGGAGGCGGTGAGGATGCGCGCAACGAGCCCAACGGCCTCGAACATCGAGTCCATCAGCACCCCGGACACGCGGTCCCGGATCGAGTCGAACTCGGCTTTCATGAAGACCTGGCCGCTCGGGTTCACCCGGAACAGCACCTCATCGACGCAGGCCGCGAGGCAGTCGTCGAAGAGGGCCTGCGTGGTGCGGTAAGGGCTCGTGGCGAGGCTGAGCTTCTCCGCCCCGGTCAGGTGCTGCTGCACGTAGGCGACCGGAGACGGCGTCGCGAGCAGCAGCAGCCGGCGCACCCCGCCCGGCAGCGTGCTCGCCTGCTCTGCAGCGGTGCTCATCATCCGGATCGCGACGCTCGTGCCCTCGTCGACGAGGGTCGGGTAGCCGCGAATGGTGTTGTCGCCCTGTTTGGTGTCGATGAACCGGGGGAGTTCCGCGAAATCCCAGGTCGTGAGGCCGCCGCGCTCGATCGCGTTCACGGGCGTGGCAGCGGATGCCGCCGCGACGCTTTCGCGGGCCCGGGAGCCGAGCCTGCGCTGCAGCTCGCCGAGGTCCTTTCCGGAGGCCATCGCCTGTCCGCGGTCGTCGACGACGCGGAACGTCATCCGGAGGTGCGCGGGTACGCGCCCGAGCTCGAAGTCGTTTGCGTTCACCGGGACGTACGTGAGCCGCTGGATCAGGCCCGCGAGGATCTCGGTGAACGGCGCAGCCTCTGGCTCGAAACCCGCCCCCGTGCCCGCGCCGAGCCGGGCGCCGATGCTCGTGCCGCCCATGCTGCTCGTGTCCTTCGCCGTGCGGGCCTCGCCGGGCGCAGGCGGCAGCTCGGTGAGCAGCCGGGCCGCCCAGTCGGCGGCGGGCACGACGTTGCGGCGGATGCTCTTCGGGAGCGACTTGATCAGCGCGGTCACGAGGTCGGCGCGGAGGCCCGGCACCTGCCAGTCGAAGCCGGCGGGGGAGAGCCGGGCCAGGAGGGCGAGCGGGATCAGGGCGGCGACGCCATCGTCATCCGCCCCCGGCTCGAACCGGTAGCTCAGGTGGAAACGCTGGTCGCCCTGGTGCCAGGTCGGCGGGAAGACGGCCTCGTCGATCTCCGGGGTGGCCTCGTCGGGAACGAGCGCCTCCGCGGTCATCGTGAGCAGGTCGGGGGTCTCGGCGCGCGCCTTGCGCCACCACGTCTCAAAGGTGCGCGTCGAGCAGACCTCCGCGGGGATGCGGCGCTGGTAGAACTCAAAGACGGCCTCGTCGTCGAAGAGGATGTCGCGGCGCCGGGTGCGTTCCTCGAGCTCGGCGAGTTCCTTGCGCAGCTTCGTGTTGGCCCGGTCGAACGCGGTGACACGCTGGTCGACGCGGTCGAGGTCCCATTCGCCGTCGACGAGGGCGTGCCGGATGAAGAGCTCGCGGGCGTAGGCCGGGTCGACCCGGGAGAACTGGATGCGGCGGCGCGGCACGATCGGAACCCCGTAGAGGGTGACCCGCTCGTAGGCGACGACGGAGCCCTGCTTCTTCTCCCAGTGCGGTTCGGAGTAACTGCGCTTGCAGAGGTCCCCGGCGAGCGGTTCGGCCCAGGCGGGGTCGACGACGGCGTTCATCCGGGCGAAGAGCCGGCTGGTCTCCACGAGTTCCGCGCTCATCACGGCGTTGGGCTGCTTCTTCGCGAGCGACGAGCCGGGGAAGATCACGAAGCGCTGCTGGCGGGCGCCGATGTAGTCCTTCTTCGCGACATCCTTGAGGCCGATGTGCGAGAGCAGCCCGGCGAGGAGGGAGCGGTGGATGCCGTCGGGGTTGACCGCCGGGTCGCCGATGTGGAGGCCGAGCGGTTTGGCTAGCTGGCGGAGCTGCTTGTAGACGTCCTGCCACTCGCGCACCCGCAGGTAGTTCAGGAACTCGTTCTTGCAGAGCCTGCGGAAGGCGCTCGAGCCGAGTTCCTTCTGCTTGAGCTCGAGGTAATTCCAGAGGTTCAGCAGGCCGAGGAAGTCGCTCGTCGGGTCCGCGAACCGCGCGTGCTGCTGGTCGGCCTGCGCGCGCCGCTCGAGCGGCCGTTCCCGCGGGTCCTGGATGGTGAGGCCGGCGACGATCGCCATCACCTCGCGGCTGGTGCCCTGGGTCTTGGACTCGATGACCATCCGCCCGAAGCGGGGGTCGATCGGCAGCTTCGCGAGCTGCTGCCCGATCCGGGTGAGCTTGGACACCCCGCCGCTCGCGTTGCTCACCCCACTGCCCGGCGCAACGGCGCCAAGCTCGGCGAGCAGGTCGAGGCCGTCCTTGATACCGCGGGAATCCGGCGGGGTGAGGAACGGGAACGCGGCGATGTCGCCGAGGCCGAGCGAGATCATCTGCAGGATCACGGCGGCGAGGTTGGTGCGCAGCACCTCGGGCTCGGTGAACTCCGGGCGGCGACCGAAGTCCTCCTCCGAATACAGCCGGATGGCGATGCCGTCGCTCGTGCGCCCGCTGCGCCCGGAGCGCTGGTTCGCGGAGGCCTGGCTGATCGCCTCGATCGGCAGCCGCTGCACCTTCGAGCGCACGCTGTACCGGCTGATCCTGGCGGTTCCGGCGTCGATGACATAACGGATGCCCGGGACGGTCAGGCTGGTCTCGGCGACGTTCGTCGCGAGCACGATCCGGCGCCGAACCCCGGCGACGGTCGAGGGCTGGAAGACCTTGTGCTGATCGGCGGAGGAGAGCCGGCCGTAGAGCGGCAGCACCTCGGTCGGGCTCGTACGGTCGCCACTGGCGAACTTGCCCTGCAGGGCATCCGCTGCGTCGCGGATCTCGGTCTCTCCGCTCAGGAAGACGAGCACGTCGCCGTTCGACTCGCGCTCGAGTTCGTCGAGCGCCGCGGAGATGCCCTCGATGTAGTCGCGGTCCACCGGCGGCGTCGCCGAGGCCTGGTCCTCGTCGTCATCGTCCGCCATCGCTTCGGCCACGAGCGGGCGGTAGCGGATCTCGACCGGGTAGGTACGGCCGGAGACCTCGATGATCGGCGCAGGGGTGCCGTCGACGGCCGCGAAGTGCTCGGCGAAACTCTGCGGGTCGATCGTCGCCGAGGTGATGATGACCTTGAGGTCGGGGCGCTGCGGCAGCAGCTGGCGCAGGTAGCCGAGCAGGAAGTCGATGTTGAGGCTGCGCTCGTGGGCCTCGTCGATGATGATGGTGTCGTATTTGCGCAGCATCCGGTCGCGGTGCATCTCGTTCAGCAGGATGCCGTCGGTCATGAGCTTGATCTTGGTGTCAGGACCGACCTGGTCGGTGAACCGCACCTGGTAACCGACGACCTGGCCGACCTCCTGGCCGAGTTCCTCGGCGATGCGCTCGGCGATCGTGCGGGCGGCGAGCCGCCGCGGCTGGGTGTGGCCGATGCTCGTGCGCCCGAGTTCGAGGCAGATCTTCGGGATCTGGGTGGTCTTGCCCGAGCCCGTCGCGCCCGCGATGATGACGACCTGGTTGTCGCGGATGGCGCGCGCGATATCCTCGCGGCGTTGGCTGACGGGGAGTTCGGGCGGGAAGGTGATGACAAGGGGAATCATGAGCATTCCATCGTAAGACTTCCGGGTGCCCGGTGCGCGCGGGCGGGTCCTCCCGGCCTGGCGCTTTAACCGGAGACTGTTACGCTCAAACTATGGTAGACGGACAGGGAATCGGCGACCGGCACGCGGCCCTCGCCTCGGATGCGCGCCGCCGGGTGCTCGAGTTGATCGCGGGTGCCCGCGAGCCCGTCGACGCCGTCGCCGTCGCCGCGAGCATCGGCCTGCACGTGACAACCGCGCGCTTCCATCTCGACCAGCTCGAGGGTGCCGGGCTGATCCGCCGTGCCGTCGACCGGACCGGGATCCGCGGGCGTCCGCGCATCCTCTTCACCGTGAATCCCGCGGTGCGCGAAGACGGTGTGCAGCGGCTGCTCAGCCACGCCCTCGTCGGCGCCCTCGCCGAGGACGACGACGGCGGCCGGGCACGGGCGATCCGCGCCGGCGAGCGCTGGTCGTCCGCCTTCGACCTCGAGGCGCGCGAGAGCGAACCGGGCACAGGGGCGGCCGGGGGAGCGAGCGACGTCGGGCCGCTCGTGCACATCCTCGACGGCCTCGGCTTCGACCCGATCGCCCAATCGCTTGAGGCGTCGCCCGGTCAGCCGGCGTCGCCCGGTCAGCCGGCGTCGCCGAGCGAGACGGATGCCCGCGACGGTATGGTCGTCGAGCTCCGGGCCTGTCCCTTCCGCGACGAAGCCAGGCACACGCCCGCGGTGGTGTGCTCGCTGCACCTGGGTCTGATCCGGGGCATCGCCCGTTCCGGCGGGCACGACCCGGACGACGTGGAGCTGCGCCCCTTCGTCCTTCCCGAGTTGTGCGAGGTGCGCCTCCGCGGCGACTGGGTGCCCGTCGACCCGCTCGCTAATTAAAGCGGAATATATTAGGTTTAAATCATGGTTGACATGATCCCCCTCCTTCCCGCATCCGCACCCCGGCCCGCGGCCCACGACGAGCCCGCCGGCCACACCTGCACCTGCGGCGAGGCCGAGGCTGCAGGGTACCCAGAACTGGACGCCCGGCAGCTCCCGCACGCGATCCGGCACGCCGCGATCTTCGGTGCGCTGGACGCTGTCCTCCCCGGCGGCGGCCTGGTCCTCGTCGCTCCCCACGACCCGTTGCCCCTCCTCGCCCAGCTCGAACAGCGACACCCGGGCCGGTTCACGGTGAGCTATCTCTCCCGCGAGCCCGAGGCGTGGAAGCTCCAGCTCACCCGCTGAAGCAACGCAGGTCAGGTTCCGTCCGGTTCCGGCGTTTAGGGTGGGCCCATGACGACTTCTGTGCCCACCCTGACCCTCAACGACGGCCACACCATTCCTCAGCTCGGCTTCGGTGTGTTCAAGGTCGATCCGGACGAAACGACCCGCATCGTCTCCGACGCACTCGAGGTCGGCTACCGCCACCTCGACACGGCCGCGATCTACGGGAACGAAGCCGGAGTCGGGGCCGCGATCGCGGCATCCGCCGTGCCTCGCTCCGAGCTCTTTGTCACGACGAAGCTGTGGAACAGCGAACAGGGCACCCAGAGCGCATTCGACGCTTTCGACCTGAGCCTCGAGAAGCTCGGGCTCGACTACGTCGACCTGTACCTCATCCACTGGCCGACGCCGGCGAAGGACAGCTACATCGAGAGCTGGAAGGCGCTCGAGAAGATCCGCGCCTCCGGACGTGCACGCTCGATCGGTGTCTCGAATTTCCTCGTGCCGCACCTCGAACGCCTTCTCGCCGAGACGGATGTCGTCCCGGCGGTCAACCAGATCGAGCTGCACCCCGCGCACCAGCAGCCTGAAGTCACCGCGTTCGCGCGCGCCCACGGGATTCAGATCGAGGCGTGGGGACCCCTCGGCCAGGGCAAGTACCCACTCCTCGAGGAGCCCGTCGTCGTCGTCGCGGCCGAGGCGCACGGCAAGAGCCCCGCTCAGGTGGTCATCCGCTGGCACCTGCAGACCGGCAACATCCTGTTCCCGAAGTCGAACCGGCGCGCGCGCATGATCGAGAACCTCGACGTCTTCGACTTCGAGCTCAGTCACACCGAACTCGCCACGATTTCCGCGCTCGAGCGCTCGGGCCGCGTGGGCTCCCACCCCAACGATGTGAACTAGGCTCCGCTCAGAACGGGTAGCTGCCCGGCGTGCGGCGCAGGGTGATCCAGCGCGTCTCCGTGAAGGCGTCGATGTTGGCCTCCGCACCGCCCTGCCGCGAACCCGTGCCGGACGAGCCGACGCCGCCGAACGGTGTGTTCGCCTCGTCGTTGACCGTCTGGTCGTTGATGTGCACGATGCCGGACGGGATCCGCTGGGCCAGTTCGAGGCCGCGCATGGCGTCGGCGGTCACGATGCCGAGCGAGAGCCCGTATTCGGTCGCCGAAGCGATGCCCACGGCCTCGTCCTCGGTGCTGAACCGCACCACGGATGCGACAGGGCCGAACACCTCCTCGCAGAAGGCGGGGGCATCCAGCGGCGAGTCCGCGAGCACGGTGGGCCGGTAGAACAGCCCGTCGTAGCTGCCGCCGGCCCTCAGCTTCGCGCCGGAATCGATCGAGCTCGTGACCAGGCGGTGGATGCGGTCGCGCTGGTTCTCGTCGATGATCGGGCCGAGGTGCACGTGCTCGGTGGCGGGGTTGCCAACGGCAAGGGAGTCCGCCTTCGCGGCGAGCTTCTCGACGTACTCGTCGAAGATGCTCTCGTGCACGATGTGCCGCCCGACCGTCATGCAGATCTGGCCCTGGTGCAGGAACGATCCCCAGGCCGCGAGGTTGACGGCCTTGTCGACGTCTGCGTCGGCGAGTACGACGAAGGCGGAATTACCGCCCAGCTCGAGGTGGGCACGCTTGAGATGCTTTCCCGCGAGCTCGCCGACGGCGCGACCGGCCCTGGTCGAGCCGGTGAACGCGATCACCCGCACGTTCGGGTCGGTGACGATGGCCTCGCCGACATCGGCGCCGCCGGTCACCAGCTGCAGGAGCCCGGCGGGCAGGCCGGCCTCCTCGAAGATGCGCACCATCATCACGCCGCCGGTCACAGCGGTGCGCGGGTCCGGCTTGAGCACGACCGCATTGCCCAGCGCGAGCGCCGGCGCCACCGCGCGGATGCCGAGGATGATCGGCACGTTGAACGGCGACACGACTCCGACGACGCCGACGGGCACCCGCTGGGCGATGGAGATCCTCGGCTCCTCGCTCGAGAGTACCTGGCCGAGCGGATGCGACGGCAACGCCGCCGCCTCATAGCATTCCTGAGCGCCGACGTGGAGGGCGAAGCCGGCAAGCCCGG
The DNA here is from genome assembly GCF_004402675.1 of Cryobacterium sp. MDB2-A-1. Lineage (NCBI taxonomy): Bacteria > Bacillati > Actinomycetota > Actinomycetes > Micrococcales > Microbacteriaceae > Cryobacterium > Cryobacterium sp. MDB2-A-1. The sequence goes on from NZ_SOFK01000025.1 coordinate 79,318, forward strand.
GAACCGCGCCGACTTCCCGCACGTTCCAGTCCATGATCTCGTCGGCGTGTTCCTCCAGGAGCGCGGCGGCCCGGCGCAGCACGGCGGCGCGCACCGGGTGCGCGGTCGCGGCCCAGGCCTTCTGCGCCGCGGCCGCGCCCGCGGCGGCCCTGGCCACGTCGACGGGGGTGGCGATCCCGATCCGGCCGATCTCGTCGCCGGTCGCCGGCTCGATGACCGGGAGATCGCCGCCTGACCCGGCGACCCACTCCCCGTTGATGTAGATCTTCCCCGACCACGCCGCGGGGTCGAGGAACGGGGTGGTCGCGGTCTCGTTCACGGTGAGTGTCATGGGCGGTTCTCCTTCAGGGTGATTGCGGTTGGGTAGGGGTGCGGAGGATCAGGAAATGTCGATTGTCACGACGGCGGTGCCGCCGGGCGGGGCGACGGCTCGGGACACGCAGCAGCACATCGTGCCGCGGGAGTCCTTCTGGCGCTCGCTGTAGAAGACGTCGCGGTGGTCGATGTCTCCGTCGAGGTCGAGCACGCGCACCTCGCAGAGTCCGCACTCACCCTTGCGGCAGTCGAACATCAGGTCGACCTCAGCGGCCTCGAGCGCCTCGAGCATGGTCTCGGTCGCCCGGACGGTGACCTCGGCGCCGATCCGCGGGATGCGCACGACGAAGTCCTCGGGGGCGAACCAGCCGCTGTTGCCGAAGGTCTCGAACCGGAGGTCGGGGTAGGGGAGCTCGCGTTCGATCCAGGCCCGGCGGACGGCGTCCATCAGCCTGATCGGACCGCACAGGTAGAGTTCGGTGCCCGGTTCGACCCCGCCGACGAGCTCGGTGACGTCGAGCGGGTTGCCTTCGTCGGTGATGTGGAGTCTCAGCCGGTCGCCGTGCGCGTTCTGCACGTGTTCGACGTAGGCCAGCGCCGGCCGGCTGCGCCCGGCGTAGACGAGCGTGTAATCGGCGCCGACCGACCGGAGCACCCTCGCCATGCCCATGACCGCAGTGATGCCGATGCCGCCGGCCAGCAGCACGTAGTGCGCGGCTCCGACGCGGAGGGGGAAGTCGACGATCGGCTGGGTGATCTCGACGGTGTCGCCGGGCCGGAGGGCGTGCATCGCCCGCGCGCCGCCGCGGGACCGCGGCGAGTCGAGCACGCTGATCGCCAGGGTCCGGCCGTCGGGGCCGGCGTCGACGACGGAGTACGACCGGCGGTCCAGAACCCCGCCGATCGGCACGCGCACGTCGATGTGCGCGCCGGCGTCGACCTTGGCCGGGTGGTCGGGCGCGAGCACGATCCGGCGGATGTCGTCGGTGAGGGCGGTCGAGTCGACGACCGTGGCGCGCTGCCAGACCGCCGCGTGGGACGTTGCCATCGTCGTCGCCGCCGCTCAGCCGGCAGCGACGGGCGCGGGCAGGCGTCCCTCCGCCGCGAGCTGACGTTCGATCAGCCGCCGCACCCACATCCCGCCCGCGTCGATGTTCAGGCTGTAGAACTCGTAGTCGGGGTTTGCGTCGATCGCGGCCTGCTGGGCGACGAGCATGTCCTCGTCTTCCCTGAAGACGCCGGAGACCCCGTCGCGCAGCTGGGTGGTGATCACCTGGCTTTCGAGCCGGTAATTGCGCATGAACGCCCAGAAGTAGCGGGAGGAACGGTCGGTGACGGGCGAGATCGTGTTCATCACATAGCCGTTGACGCCCTGGCTTCGATCGCCCTGCGGCGCCCCGGTGCCGGCCCGCGCGACACCGACGTCGATGTTGATCGTGGTCGGCGATTCGAAGTGGATGATCTGCCAGCGGTCGACCTTCCCCTCGAAGCCGGGAAACTTGTCGCGCATGTTCTTCAGCCAGAACGGGGGAGCGTCGATGCCGAGCATCCAGCGTTCCACGGTGACGGTCCGTTCGTCATGGTGCACCGTGAACTCGGATTCGCTCAGCGCCTCCTGGCCGATCGAGGAACTGTGCACGAATTCCTCGTGGGTCAGGTCCATCAGGTTGTCGAGCACCAGCTGGTAGTTGCAGTCCACCGAGATCGTCAGGCCGTCTCCTGCCCACTCCGGGTCATCCATCTGGTGCATGTCGGGCACGAGCTCCGGGTCGGCCAGGGCTGCGTCGCCGAGCCACACCCAGACGTAGCGGTACCGTTCCACGACGGGGAAGGACGCGACCGTTGCGCTCGGGTTGATGGTCTCCTGTGCCGGCATCGAGACGCAGCGGCCCGCCGAATTGTAGAGGATGCCGTGGTACGGGCAGCGGATGCCGTCCCGGCCCTCCAGTTTGCCCATCGAGAGCGGCGCCAGCCGGTGCCAGCACGCGTCGGCGAGGGCGACGGCGTCACCGTCCTCGGTGCGGTACAGCGCGAGCGGACGGTTCGCGACGGTTCGCGCGAGCGGCTTGCGATTGACCTCGTGGTCCCAGGCCGCGACGTACCAGGCGTTGAGCGGGTGGCCGAGGATCTTGTCGACGGTCGTTTCCTTCATCGGGACTCCTTCGTCCGGACATCATGCACCTGGCATCACATCGATATGTCAATGGAGGGCAACAATACCTATGTCGATAGTGAAACCACAAGACCCTTTCAGGGACCAGAATCAAACCATGAGCCTGCGCTACGCCCTCCTCGCGCTCCTGACGGCGCAGCCCATGACGGGCTACGACCTCGCCAAGTCCTTCCACAGCTCGGTCGGGCACGTCTGGAGCGCCCCGGACTCGCAGATCTACCCGGAACTGCGCCGGATGGAAACCGGGGGACTGATCGAGGCGACGGCAGTTGCCCGGAGTACCCAGGCGACCCAGGCGACGAAGCGGGTCTACCACATCACCTCGCTAGGTGAGCAGGCGTTCCGTGCGTGGATGGCCGAACCGGTCGAGTACTCGCGGGAGCGAGACCCGGCGCACCTGCGTGCGGCGTACTTCGAGTGGGCCGACCCGGACTCGGTCCGGGAGCAGCTCCGGGCGCACGTGCGGCACTGGGCCGGGTTGCGCGAGCAGTGGCAGGGCCAGTTCGCCGCGATCCGGGACCGTACGCATCCGATCTTCGTCCAGAGACTGTTGATCAGCCCGGAGTCCGAGCGGCCGCGCATCGCGGCGTACAAGCTCTTCGCCTACGAGGGGCTCATCGCCCGGGCCGAGCAGGAAATCGGGTGGGCAGAGCGTGGGCTGCGCCTGGCCGACGAGCTTGAGCCGAAGCCGCCCGAAAGCGTTCGCGGTAAGTTGGGAGAAGGCGGAGGGACCAGCCCCGGCGAGGAAGTTGACCTGTGAATCCGATTGAGTGGCTGTTCGACGCGCAACTTCAGATCGGCACGCAGACCATCCTCTGGCGCGAGGTGATCGGCAACGCGTTCGGGATACTGAGCGCAGTCGGTGGAATGCGCCGCAAGGTCTGGGCGTGGCCGGTCGGCATGGCGGGCAATGCGCTGTTGTTCACGGTGTTCCTCGGCGCCGTCTTCGGTACCCCCAACCCGGTGAACCTGCTCGGCCAGGCCGGCCGACAGGTGATGTTCATCATCGTGTCGATCTACGGGTGGATCCAGTGGTCGCGGAGCCGCCACTCCACCGTTCGCGCCGCGGTCGTGCCGCACTGGGCGGGCAACCGCACCCGCATCCTGCTCGGCCTCGGCATGGTCGCCGGCACCCTCGTGCTCACCCCGATCTTCCGTGCCCTCGGCTCCTTCGAACCGGTCTGGGCTGATGCCTGGATCTTCACGGGCTCCCTGCTCGCGACCTACGGCATGGCCAAGGGCTGGACCGAGTTCTGGCTGATCTGGGTCGCGGTCGACATCGTCGGGGTACCGCTCCTGGTCAGCGCCGGGTACTACGCCTCGGCGATCCTGTACGTGTTCTACGGGGCGTTCACGATCACGGGCTTCTTCATCTGGATGCGGGTGCAACGCCGCCGCAGGGACTTCGTCGAGCACGAGCTCACCGGCACGGTGTGACCCGCCCGCTTGACGAGCCTCGCCGCGGCCGACCACGGTCGAGTGTCGCCGGTTCCGCCCAGACGACCCGGTGTACGGGCGATCCTCGGCGGGTGTGGCGACACTCGGCGCCCGGGCTACCCGTCCGCGCTAGGGTGCGGGCCGCTCGATGAGCTCATTCCGTCTGCGGTCCAATCGACGCTGACGTCGATCAGCTGGTCGTAGGTGTCCGAAACGGTGAGGGGGCCTGCCGTCCCGAGCGAGCCCATGACCGTGGCGTTGAGGTGTAGCCCGCTCCCGGCGAGTTCGTCGAGCGTGGTGCACGCGCTCGTGCCGGTGAGGTCGGCGTTGCGGAGGATCAGGCAGTATTGGTCGTCACGGAGCCGTGCCGCGAAGACACTGTACGGCAGTCCCGTTTCGAGGACCGGTCCGAAAAGGCTGTGCACCGAGGTGTACTCGCCGCCAAGGGCGGGCGTGGTGTCGTCGGGCACGAATTCGGGCTGGTCGAAGACCCCGAGCAGGTTTCCGGCGGATGCGGCGGGCCCGGCCGTCTCGGAGGCTCCGGCCGTCGGGGTAGCGCCGCCAGAGACATCCGTTGCGCTGGCCAGACCGCTCGCCTGCAGAACGAGCAGGGCGAGCACCCCGACCGCGGCACCCGCCAGCACCAGCGCTCCTGCGCGCAGCACGCGCAGGCGTCGCGGCGCCGAGGCTTCCGGCCCCGGGCCCGCTGCGGTTCCCGCCGCTGCATCCGCTCCTCCCTCCGCGAGAGTACGAAAAGTGCCCGTATCGGGGTCCGATAAGGGCACTTTTCGTACTCTCGCGGGAAGGAATGGTCCGGTTTTGGCGAGCGCGCCGGCCTCGAGGGTGGGGTACTGGCCGAGGAGTGCGTCGAGGTCGGCGGTGTCCCGGCCGAGCGCCAGCTGCAGGGCCGCGAGACGCTGCTCGTCCTCGGAAGCCGACTCGGGCGAGCGGGCACGGGAGTACACCGCCGCCTGCAACTCCGGGAGTTCGGCAGCGGGGTCCGGCCGGCCGGCCGGCGTCTCCGTGAGCGGATGCGCCCGCCACCAGAGGGCGTCGAGTACCTCGTGTCGACCCGGGTAGGCGCCCCGCAGAACTTCGTGGAGCGCGGCATCCGCCTGGGCAGCCTCGCGCAGTCGCCCGGCCCGCCGCTGCTGCTCGGACTCTGCGCTGATCTCGAATACCATTCCGGCCCCCCCGACGGTTGTGACACTCACCCTAGCGAGTGGGCCGCCGGGAACAGGTGCTGCCGGTCAGGAAGTGGGGTGCGGGGCGGTCTCGCTCGACACGACGCCGTCGGTACTGATCCTGATCGTGACGTCAGCGAGGGCGCCCGCCGGTTCGAGGGAGTCCTTGCCGAGGGTGAAGGGATTGACCGGCACCGTCGCCGTGAGGGTCAGGCCGCGGCGGGCGATTTCGGCGAGGCCGACGCACGCGCTCGCGCCCTGCTGGCCCTGGGTGCGCAGGATGACGCAGTAGAGGTCGTCGCCCCGCCGCGCGACGTACACGAAGGAGCTGGTCTCGCGCTCGACGAACATCGCGTGGATCGAATCCCGCCGGAACTCGGGACCGAGATCGATCGTGGTCTGGTCGGGGATCGGCGGCTGGTCGAAGAGCGCGAGAAGCCCTGGCGAAGCGGATGCCGCCGGCTCGGTGCCCGGGCCGCTCACCGGGCCGCCGAGGGACAACAGGGCAGAGGTCGTGGCGACGGCGATCCCGCCGAGGAGGAACCCGGCCGCGACGAGGAGCACGTTGCGCCGGCGAGTCGGCCCGCGGAACGCGCGGGCGGGTCGTGCCGTCGCGTCGGCGTCGGATGTGCCCGCAGCATCGAGGGGGCGAGTGCCCCGGGAGTGGACGACGTCGGGGGAGGCCGCGGCGTCGGGGAACAGCACCAGCAGTGCCTCGAGGTCGGTCGCGTCCTGCCGCAGCTGGGCGGTGAGGTCGTGGAGCCGCCGCTCACTCGCCTCGAGGGAGCCGTCCGGGCCCGGGCGCGCGTACACCGCGGCCTGCAACCGGGGCAGTTCTGCGGCGGGATCCGGTCGCCCGCCCGGGGTGCCGGTGAGCGGGTGCGCCCGCCACCAGAGTGCGTCGAGCACGTCGTGCCGGCCCCGGTAGGCGGCGCGGAGGTCGGAGGCGAGGGCGGCATCCGCTGAGGCCGCGGCGTGCAGCCGCAGCGCGACAGACTCCGTTGTCATCCCGCGGCTCCCATCGGTCGAGGTGTGTCCACTTTAACCAGTCGGGCGCGGCGTCACCGGTTCGATTGCCCGTTGCGGGGTCGGGGCACAATGGGACCATGCCGAATCGTCTTGCCGATGCGATCAGCCCGTACCTGCGCTCCCACGCCGACAACCCGGTCGACTGGCACGGCTGGGGCAGCGAGGCCTTCGCCGAGGCCCGGGCGCGCGACCTTCCGCTGCTCGTGTCGATCGGATACTCGACGTGCCACTGGTGCCACGTGATGGCGCGGGAGAGTTTCAGCGATCCCGACCTCGCCGCCTACCTCAACGCGCACTTCGTGAGCATCAAGGTCGACCGGGAGGAGCATCCTGAGGTCGACGCGACCTATCTCGCCGCAGCAAGCGCGTTCGTCGACGGCCTCGGCTGGCCGCTCAACGTCTTCGTGACCCCTGAAGGACGTGCTTTCTACGCGGGAACGTACTTCCCGCCGACCGCCGTTCCCGGCCGACCGGCGTTCCGGCAGGTGCTCGAAGCCGTCACGGACGCCTGGACCGACCGCCGCGCCGAGGTCACCGAGACCGGCGCTCTCGTCGCAGACGCGCTCGCCGCAGCCGCCAGACAGCAGGAGCTCGCCGATGCCGCCGTCGCCGATGCTGCCGTCGCTGCTTTCGATGGTGTCGACGGCAACGATGTCGGGGGAGCCGGCCCGCGGAACCTGCTGCCGCAAGGCAGCGTGCTTGACGGCATCGTCGAGGGCCTCGCCGTGACGGAGGACACCCGGTACGGCGGGTTCGGCGGGGCGCCGAAATTCCCCGTCGCCCCCGTCCTCGCGTTCCTGCTCGACCGCTCATCCGGCCGCAGCCTCGCCCTGCGCACCCTCAAACGGATGGGCGCCTCCCCGCTGCGGGACCCCGTGGAGGGCGGATTCTTCCGCTACGCCGTCAACCGGGACTGGAGCGAGCCCCACTTCGAGCGGATGCTCTACGACAACGCCCAGCTCCTGGACCTCTACACCCAGGCCTGGAAACTGACCGGGGAACAGTGGGCGCGCACGGTCGCCGAGGGCGTCGCCGAGTTCCTCCTCTCCGTGCTGCAGCTGCCCGACGGCGGTTTCGCGAGTGCCCAGGATTCCGAGAGCACCGTCGCCGGACGCCGCGTCGAGGGCGGCTACTACGCCCTCGACATCGACGCCCGGCGAACGCAGCCCAGCCCCGCCCTCGACGAGAAGGTGCTCACCGGCTGGAACGGCCTCGCGATCGGCGCGCTCGCCCGCGCCGGTTTCGCGTTCGGTGATTCCCGCTACACGGATGCCGCGGCCCGCGCCGCCGACTACCTGCTGTCCCGGCATCTCACCGTGGAAGCCGAAGCCGAATCCGCAGCCGAATCCGCAGCCGACTCCGCAGGTGACGGGCCGGTGCTCGTGCGAGCCTCCATCGCCGGCCGGTCCTCGACGGCGCGGGCTACCCTGGAGGACTTCGGGATGTTCGCACGGGGACTCCTCGAACTGGCACTCGTGACGGGTGAGGAACGCTACGCGTCCGCGGCGCGCCTCCTGGTGGACAGCACGCTAACGGCGACGACCGACACTGCCGCGACGACCGACACTGCCGCGACGACCGACACTGCCGCGACCACCGACACGGCCGCCGCACGGTTCCGGGTCCCGGGCGGCTCCGATCCCGTGCTGGTCGGCCAGGGACTCGCCCTCGAGGTCGACCCCTCCGAGGGCGCATACCCGTCCGGACGCTCGGCCGCCGCGGGCGCCGCTCAGCTGCTGTACCTGATGACCGAGTCGGAGAAGTACCGGGATGCAGCGGTCACGGCGGTCGTCCCGTTCCTCGCCCGTGCCGCGGAACGCCCGCTCGCCTTCGGTGCCGTCCTGCAGCTCTGCTCCGCACTGATCGCCCCCGTGGAACAGCTCGTGCTCGTCGCGCCAGACGCCCGGGCCGCTGCGGCGGAACCCAGCGGTGACGCCGACCTCGACGAGCCAGGGGAGCCCGACTTCTCGGCCGCACCCTCCTTCTTCGATGTGCCCGCTGCCGTGAGCGTGACGGCACTCGTCGACAGCGCGAGGCAGCGGGCGACCGGCGTCATCGCATCCGTCACAGCGACCCAGTCCCGCACACTCGCCGCCGCCGGATTCGACCTCTTCGCCGGCCGTGTTCCGCTCCGCGACCGGCCGACGGCGTACCTCTGCCGCGACTTCGTCTGCCGCGTGCCGGTGACCGACCCTGCGGAGCTAACGATCCGGGAGACATCCGGGGAGATCTCTCCCGACGGGCCCGCGTCGCCCTAACATCGAGGCATCCCCTCCGCCACCGGCGGAATCAGCGAGAGGATCCCTCATGGTTCCCGAGATCAACATCTGGGCGGTACTGCTCGCCACCGCGTCGAGCATGGCCGTCGGGTCGGTCTGGTATTCGCGCCGGGTCTTCGGCGGGTACTGGATGCGTACGGTCGGCCATGACGAGGAGAGCATGCGCGGCAACGCGGTCGCTCCCATCGTGATAACCGTCCTCGTGAGCTTCGTCACCGCGTGGGTGCTCGCGGGCGCCATCGCGATCACGCAGAACTTCTACGGCGGCAGCTTCCTCGCCAACGCGCTGCTGACCGCGCTGATCCTCTGGGCAGGCTTCACCGCCGCCCGGATGGTCACCCACGACGTCTTCGACCGGCGCCCCGCCGGGCTCACCGTGCTCAACCTGGCCCACGAGCTCGTGACCCTCGAGGTGATGGCCCTGATCATCGGCCTGATCGGCATCAACTCCCTCTGAACCCGCGCCGGAGGTCCCGGCGCCGTCATCGGGGCGGGTCGCCGGGCAACGTAGACTGGGAGGAACGCTACCGCTTGCTGTCGGCTGCCGGTTCCCGGCTCAGACCGGGTCGCGGCCGCCGGCACGTACCGGACGCACTCTCCCCGGCAACACACGGTTGCCCCGTTGATGAGTGTTCCCATTTCCCGAGGAGGACCATGGTTACCGTCGATCGTTCAGCCGCAGAGCCGTCGGTCGTCCCGGTGAGCCCGGCCGGCACCGCCAGCGCTCCGGGCACCGCCAACTCCGCCAACCCCGGGCTCTCGCTGAGCACGGAACCCGAACTGGTCCTGCTCTCCCCGGACGCCCGCACCCGCCGCTTCGACCGCGACGACGTCGTCGTGCGCAAGGGCGAAATCGCCCTCATCAACGGCCACTTCACCCCGCACGAGTCCATGGTCAGGGACCTTCTCGCGATCGCCCACGCCCTCGACGCCGCCGGCATCGACTTCCTGCTCGTCCGCGGCGACCACGACCGCCCGGTCCTCGCCGTCGATCGCAAGCGCCGCAAGCACATCACCCGCGCGCTCGCCGAGGCGTTCTCCAACGACCCCTTCTACGCCAAGCCCCTCGACGGGCACCTCACCCAGCCCCTCCTGCTCGCCGACGGCGCCCTCACCACCCTGCGCAAGTCATCCGTCTTCCGGGTGTACCGCCCGCGCATCGAACCGATCGGCCGCCTCCGGTACGGCGCCGAGACCGCGTTCCAGTTCGAACTCTGGTTCTTCGGCGAAGACGAGATCGTCGCCCCGGTCGAGAACTCCCTGATGCGCAAGCGGATGCCGCGTGGCGAGGCCCGCGAGACCACCATCACCCTGTATGGGCGCACCTGGCGCACCCTGCAGCACATGTTCGACGATCTCGCGAGCGACGTGAGCTTCGACATCGACATGGTCTTCTCCTGGGTCGACGGCTCCTCGAGCGATTTCCAGCGCGAACGCGCCAAGCGGATGAAGGCATACGTCGTCGGCAGCGGCGACGAGTCCGACGCCCGCTTCCGGCAGATCGACGAGCTCAAGTACGCCCTCCGCAGCGTCTACATGTTCGCGCCCTGGGTGCGCCGCATCTTCATCGCGACGGACTCGCCGGCGCCCGAGTGGCTCGCCGAGCACCCGCGCGTCACGATCATGAACAGCGAGGACTTCTTCCCCGACCCGAGCGTGCTGCCGACCCACAACTCGCACGCCGTGGAGAGCCAGCTGCACCACATCCCCGGGCTCGCCGAACACTTCCTGTATTCCAACGACGACATGTTCTTCGGCCGCCCGGTCGGACCGGAGTTGTTCTTCTCGCCGGGCGGCGTCACGAAGTTCATCGAGGCATCCACCCGGATCGGCCTCGGCGAGAACGACCCGAGCCGCAGCGGGTTCGAGAACGCCGCCCGGGTCAACCGGGCGCTGCTCCGCGAGCGCTTCGGCAAGGTCACGACCCGGCACCTCGAGCACACGGCGGTGCCGATGCGGAAGAGCGTCCTGCTCGAGCTCGAGGCGGAGTTCCCCGAGGACTTCGCCCGCACCGCGGCGAGCCAGTTCCGTTCGGCGACCGACATCTCCGTGACGAACTCGCTCTACCACTACTACGCGCTGACCACCGGGCGCGCGGTCGAGCAGACCCAGGCCAGGTCGCTCTACATCGAGACGACGCTCAAGCTCGCGCTGCGCCAGATGAACAAGCTCCGCAAGCGCCGCGACCAGGACATGTTCTGCCTCAACGACGGCAGCTTCCCCGAGATCTCGGACGAGGTGCGCCGCGCGGCCGTGACCGAGTTCCTCGAACAGTACTTCCCGATCGTCGCGCCGTGGGAGCGCGAGGCGCAGGCCACCGTGAGCGGCACGCCTGCCGCCACGGACAGCGTCTCCCCAGGCGCCGAGTTCGCTCGGTTCGGCCGAGAGGGGCAGTCGCACCGGCGCATCTCGGCGGAATCCGGCGAACTCGCCGGTGCGGCGGTCGCGATCGCGCTCGGCCAGGCGCCGCGGCCCGCTTAGCCCAGAACCGGGATCGGCGTGGTCATCGGCGGCTCACGGAGCGCCGGGAGAGTACCCGCGCCCATGATCGTGATGCCCGACGCGGCGAGGCGGCGGGCGCTCTCCTCCGGGTCGATGTAGTCGAGGGGGGCGTAGCTGCCGAGCGGCACGACCGAGTGCAGCACGGTGTCCGGGTAGACGTGCACGAGGTTGAACGCGCGGGCGCCGTCGCGGCCGCGGGTGCCGCCGACGGGCACGTTGAGGTCCTGCGTGTAGCAGGTGGCCGAGGCCACCGACACCGGGATGCCGGCGAACATCGCGGTCGAGGAGTAGTGCAGGTGTCCGGCGATGATGCTGCGGACATCCGTGCCGCGGAGCACCTTGGCGAGGCGGGCCTGGCCGCGGAGCTCGACGGAGACGGCGAGGTCGAGCACACTCGGAACGGGCGGGTGGTGCATTGCGAGAATGGTGCCGTCGGGAGCGGGAACGCTGAGTTCCTCGGTGAGCCAGGCGAGCTGGGCGTCGGTGACCGTGCCGAAGTGCTGGTGGGGCACCGAGGTGTCGAGCGTGATGATGCGGAGGCCGCCGATGTAGTCGACGCGGTCGATCGGTGCTGTCGACGAGGGCTGGCCGAGGAGTTCCGCGCGGAAGGCCGAGCGGTCGTCGTGGTTGCCCATCACCCAGATCACCCGGGCGCCGAGGCGGGCGGCGGCCGGCTCGACGATGCTGCGGACGAGGGCGTAGGCATCCGGTTCGCCCTTGTCGGCCAGGTCGCCGGTGATGATGATGGCGTCGGGACGGCCAGAGGATGCCTCGACCTCGGCGAAGAGTTCGGCGAGGTGCCGGGCGCTGTCGACCTGGTCGTAGAGCCTGCCGCCATCGGCCAGAACATGGGTATCGCTGAGGTGGAGCAGGAAATAGTCCGGCCTAGGGTATTCGGCCGTTCGCAGGTTCAAATGAACTTTCCATTCGTCGGGACTGTTTGCACTCATCGTTGAGTCGACTGACTCTACTCCGAATATTCGACCAGCCGACCTTGAACGGCCGGTGTATTCCAGACGAACATGCCGACGGGACCGGAGAAGAGCCGGCGGGGCCCGGCCGTTCGCGGGCAGCGGAAGCCCGTCCGCGAGCGCCGCCGCATCCGAGGGGTGCCGGGTCTTGCGCGCCCTGAATAGGCTGGGCGCATGGCTCGTTTCGTGCGTTTCTCCGAATTCGGCGGCCCGGAAGTCCTGCGGGTGATCACCGGCGATCCGCCTGCCCCCGGCCGCGGCCAGGTGCGGGTGCGGGTGCACGCCGCGGGGCTCAATCCCGTGGATTGGAAGATCCTCCGCGGCGGTCCGGCCGCCGGCGCGTACAGTGTCGTCCTGCCGAGCGGCAACGGGAATGATTTCTCCGGCGTCATCGACGGACTCGGTGCCGGCGTGACGAGCTGGGCCGTCGGCGACGCCGTGCTCGGCGGCTCGCGGATGTTCGCCCAGGCCGACTGGCTCGTCGTCGAAGCATCCGCCGTCATCCGTAAACCGGATGCGCTCGGTTTCGTCCCTGCCGGGGCCCTCGATATCGCGGGCCGCACCGCGACGGCGTCGGTGCGCTCGCTGGCGCTGACCCGAGACGACACGGTGCTCGTGAGTGCGGCCGCCGGGGGAGTCGGCGTCCTTGCCGCGCAGCTCGCCGTGCGCACCGGCGCGGCCGTTGTCGGAACCGCGAGCCCGGCGAACCACGATTTCCTCCGCAGTCTCGGCGTCATCCCCGTCGCATACGGCCCCGGTCTCGCCGACCGGGTACGCGCGCTCGTACCCCGGGTGACGGCTGCGCTCGACAACAGCGGTCCCGCCACGATCGACGCCGCCCTCGAACTCGGTGTGCCGGGCGGCCGCATCAATACGATCGCCGCGCGCGGCCACCGGGCCGATGCCGGCATCACCGGCGTCGGTGGGCAGGCGGTCCGCCCTGGCGACCTGGCCGCCCTCGCCAACCGGATCGCGAGCGGGGACGTGGTGCTGCCGGTCGACCGGGTATTTCCGCTCGAGGAGGTCGCGGACGCCTACCGCTACCTGATGGGCGGGCACGTGCGCGGCAAGGTCGTGCTCGCCCTGGTCTGAGCTCGCCCTGGTCTGAGCCCGACCTGGTCTGAGCGGGGCGGATCAGGGGTGGGTCAGGGGTGAGTCAGTCCCTCGGTGGTTCCCGGAAGGGTGGGCCGGGTCACGGTGTCCTGCTCGTAGGGTTCGGAGGGTTCGGCCTGGGCGCTCGCGGCCCGGCGGCGCTCCTCTTCGAAGTCGCCCTCGAGTCCGCTGAAGCCCTCGGCACCGGCCGGGTGGGCGCCCCGCGACGTGGTCCCGCGTGCGGGATGGTCCTTGTCGGCGACGTGCCGACCGTGGTGTGCAGCAAACATGCCCGTCACGATACGCCGCGTCCCCGCCGAGTCAAGGGCTAGCGTGCGGCGGGCACTTGTGCAGCGGTGGTTCGCGGGAGTCCCCGCACGGTGTACCTTCAACATCACAGCAGTTGAATTCTGCTGAGAAGGACCTCGGCGGCGTTCGGCCCCGGGGTCCTTTGCTTTGGCCCGGTGTCGCCCGGTGTCGCCCGGTGCCGTTGACTGCGACGTCCTGTTCGGTGTCCGATCCGGCGTTTCCGCGGCCTCACCCACGGTCTGTCCAGCGAGTCGTGCGAAGCTGGACTGTGCGCTCCCTCTCGACAACAGGATTCCTGCGATATCTCGGCGGCGCGATCGTCGCGTCGGCCGTCTTCGTCGCGCTGTACCTCTTTTTTGTGCGGACCCTGCACGGGCAGACGATGGACCAGCTCGCCTATGACGGCTCGATCTTCGGCCGTCGCAGCGTCACGGTCGTCACCCAGCAGGTGCTCGACCAGGTTCCGACCGTCTCGGTCGTGGCCGGCGCCGTCATCACCGGGATCATCACGGCCGTGCGCCGCGATCTCCGCACGCTCGTCGTCGCGGTCGTCGTCGCCCTGGGGGCCGTCGTCACGACTCAGGTCCTCAAGGACATCCTGCTCACCCGTCCCGATCTCGGGGTCGACGGTTACGCCGGCAACTCGTTCCCGTCCGGGCATACGACGGTCGCCGCGGCATCCGCTCTTGCCGTGTTCCTCGTCTCGAGCCCGCGGACCCGCTGGCTCGCCGCACTGCTCGGCTCGGCGTTCGCGGCCGTCGCGGGCGTCTCCACGCTCGCGAACGGCTGGCACCGCCCGAGCGACGTCATCGCCGGGCTCCTGGTCGTCGCGGTCTGGGGCTGCGCGGGCGGCATCGCGCTCTGGGTATGGGGCGCATCGCCCCGCCGCCTGCGAGCGCGCGGGTCGGCACGCCGGTTCGCGGCGGGGAACGCCGACCCGGACGCGGGGACCGGTCCCCTGGCCCCGACCCGCGGAACGCCCGCGATCGGATACCGCATCCAGCTCTGGTTCGTCGTGCCGTTCTGCCTGGTCGCGGCCGCGGCGTTCCTCGTGACGTTCTTCGGCGCCTCCGGCCCGAACAGCGAGGCCGTCATCGCCTACGTCGGCGGGGTCGCGGCGATCTGCGCCGCCGGATCCCTCGTCGCGTTCGTCGCAACCCACCTCTTCGACCGCCTGCCCTGAGCTGCGGGGCACCCGACCGGTCACGCGGTCCGGCGCGAATCGTCCGGCGCTCAGGCGCCGATCAGGACGAGTACGTGATAGACGACGTAGACCGGCCAGACGATCGCCTGGAGCAGCCCGAGGATCACACCCCAGAACGTTCCGCTCGAGACCGAGACGAAGTAGATCGCCGCTCCGATGTAGGCCAGGAAGAGGACGAAGCCCCACGGTCCGTCCCGCACGATCACCCGTCCACGTCCGTCCATGGCCATCAGCTCCTCCGATTCCGCACGCCCCGGTGACTGTCCTCTGGGCCTCAGGGTAGCCCGAGTGCAGCCAGCGCGACACGGGGCGGCCGCGCCGGTTTCGGCGGGCCGCGCCCGCCGTTTCGGGCGCGGCCTGCCGATGTGGGCGCGACTAGAGCTTGTGGATGTTCGTGCGGGCGAGCTGCACGGCCTCGCCGACGCCGCCGTTCAGCACGACTCGGGAGAGGGCGAGCGCGAAACCGCGCACCTGCGCCCCGGTGATCGTCGGCGGCATGCTCAGGGCGAGCGGGTCGGTGACGAGGTCGACGAGCGCGGGCCCGTTGTGCTCGAAGGCGCGCTCCAGGGCGCCGCGGATGTCGGCGGGATCCTCGACCCGCTGGCCGTAGATGCCGAGGGCGTTGGCGACGGCGGCGTAGTCGACGGCCGGAACGTCGACGCCGAAGTCGGGGTAGCCGTCGACGAGCATCTCGAGCTTGACCATGCCGAGGGTTGAGTTGTTGAACACGACGATCTTCACCGGCAGGTTCTGCGCGGCGACGGTGGCGAGCTCGCCGAGGAGCATCGAGAGGCCGCCGTCTCCGGACAGGGTCACGACCTGGCGCCCCGGGTGGCTCGCCTGGGCGCCGATCGCCTGGGGGAGCGCGTTGGCCATCGATCCGTGCAGGAGCGAGGCGAGCATCCGCCTGCGCCCGTTCGGGTTGATGTACCGGGCCGCCCAGACGTTGCACATGCCGGTGTCTGCGATGAAGACGGCGTCGTCTGCGGCGACCTCGTCGAGGATCGAGGCCGCGTACTCGGGGTGGATCGGCGTGCGCTTCTCGACGTTGCGCGGGTTGCCGTCGACCTTGTGCATGAGCTGTTCGTGGTGCTTGAGGGTCTTCTCGAGGAAGCGCCGGTCGGCGGTGCGGGTGATCAGCGGGGTGACCGCGTTGAGCGTCGCCGCGACGTCCCCGTGCACCGGCACCGTGACGTTCGTGCGCCGGCCGATGTGTTCCGCACGGATGTCCACCTGCGCGATGACGACATCCGTGCCGTCGGGCAGGAATTGCGAATACGGGAAGTCGGTGCCGAGCAGGATGAGCAGGTCGGCGTCGTGCATGCCGTCGTGGGCGGCGCCGTAGCCGATCAAGCCGGTCATACCGACGTCGAAGGGGTTGTCGTACTGGATCCACTCCTTGCCGCGCAGGGAATGCCCCATCGGGGCGGCGAGCAGGTCGGCGAAGGCGACGACCTCGTCGTGGGCTCCGGCGACGCCGATCCCGGCGAAGATGGCGATCTGGCGGGCGTTGTTGATGGCGTCGGCGAGGCGCTGCACGTCGGCCGTCGAGGGCACGAGGGTGCCCGGCTTGGTCAGGGTGATGGTCGGCGCGGTGCCGACGGAGGGCAGCTCGGCGATGTCGCCCGGGAGCGTGACGACGGCGACGCCGCCGAGGCCGATGGCGTGGCGCATGGCCATGCTCACGACGCGCGGGGCCTGGGCGGCGGAGCTGACGAGTTCGCAGTAGTTGGAGCACTCGACGAAGAGGCGGTCGGGGTGGGTCTCCTGGAAGAAGGAGCTGCCGATCTGGGCGCTCGGGATGTGGCTCGCGATCGCGAGCACGGGTGCCCCGGAGCGGTGGGCGTCGTAGAGGCCGTTGATGAGGTGCAGGTTGCCCGGTCCGCAGCTCCCTGCGCAGACCGCGAGCTCACCGGTGAGTTGCGCCTCGGCGCTGGCCGCGAAGGCCGCGGCCTCCTCGTTGCGCACGTGCACCCAGTCGATGCCGCCCTTCGCGGAGCCGCCGCTGCGCCGAACGGCGTCGACGATCGGGTTGAGGCTGTCGCCGACGATGCCGTAAATGCGGCGCACGCCGGAGTCGATGAGCTGGGCGATGATCTGGTCGGCGACGGTCGTGGCCACGGGACTCCCTCGGATAGGCGGGCACCGGCCCGCGGTTGGCGACGCGCGTCCCCGTTGCCCCACGCCACATTCCAGCCTAGGCATCACTCCGCTCCACGGAACCGCGCCCAGCGGATTCACTGCCGGCACCCAGTTTCGGGATCCGGGCATCCGTTGGCCGTTGCCGCCGCGCGCGAAAATGAGGGGTGTGCCTCGCAGGGCCGCGTGTAACACTGGGGCTATGTCCGTCACTCTGAGAGCGTTGCAGACCGTTGTTCCATCCACCGTCCTCATCCAGGAACAGGTGCGCGATGTGTTCGCGGCCCAGCCGGGATTGAGCAGGCTGGGGAAGAGGCTCGTGACGGCATCCTTCAACCTGTCCGGGATCGAACGACGTCACACCGTCATCGAGGAGTTGACCCTCGACTC
Organism: Cryobacterium sp. MDB2-A-1; assembly: GCF_004402675.1. Classification (NCBI taxonomy): domain Bacteria; kingdom Bacillati; phylum Actinomycetota; class Actinomycetes; order Micrococcales; family Microbacteriaceae; genus Cryobacterium; species Cryobacterium sp. MDB2-A-1. Next base: position 96,342 of record NZ_SOFK01000025.1, read on the forward strand.
GGAGAAGCCGGACCCGCAGTTCTTCGACGCGGCGACGCAGACCCTCCTCGTGCCGAGCACCCGGGTGCGCAACGAGCTGTACATCACCGAGGCGACGAAGCTCTTCGTCGAGGCTGGCCGCCGCGCGCTTGCTGCGTGCCCCGGTATCGAGGCCGCCGATGTGACGCACGTGGTGACCGTGTCCTGCACGGGCTTCTACGCGCCCGGCCCCGACTATATGCTCGTGCGGGAATTGGGCCTGAAGCCGACAACGCAGAGGTATCACTTGGGGTTCATGGGTTGCTACGCGTCGATGCCCGCGCTTCGCACCGCGAAGCAGTTCGTCGAAGCCGACCCGAACGCCGTTGTGCTCGTGGTCAGCGCCGAGCTCTGCTCGCTGCATCTCCGCACCTCGGACGACCCCGACACGATCGTTGCCTCCTCCCTGTTCTCGGATGGTGCGGCAGCGGGAATCGTGAGTTCGCGCGCCCCGGCGCCGGGCGAGAACGCCCTCAGCCTGGACCTCTTCGAGACCGTGATCACGCCGGTCGGCGAGGGCGACATGGCCTGGAAGATCGGAGATGAGGGCTTCGAGATGGTGCTCAGCAGCTATGTTCCGCACATCATCGACGAGCACATCGAGGGCGCTCTCGCTCCGCTCTTCGCGAAGGACCCGGGGCTCGCCGCTGCCGTCGCGGCGCTCGGCGAGACCATGCCGATCGAGGAATTTGCGTCTGAGGTTGCTGAGCTGGCCGAGGTCGCCGAGGTCGCCTCAGGCGGGTCTGTCGCCACGCTCACCGCCTCAGCCGTCGTGGTCGCGGCGGCCGAGGCCGCACGGGCGCCACTCAGCACCGCGATCGCGCACTGGGCGATCCACCCGGGCGGGCGCAGCATTCTCGACAAGACCGAGGCCAAGCTCGGGCTGAGCGAGGCGCAGCTCGTGCCGTCGCGGGAGACCCTGCGCTCCTATGGCAACATGAGCAGCGCGACGATCCTCTTCGTGCTGAAGGCGATCCTGGACGCCCCGGACACCGCGGACGGTGAGCGGCTCTGCGCCATGGCGTTCGGACCGGGGCTCACGGTCGAGTCCGGCCTGATGACTGTGGTGCGCGGCTGACGCGGTTGGCGCGATCGCCGTTGGTCCCGATGTTGCCGTTCCTCCGCCTGCGGGCGAGCGACGCGGTCGAGCTCATGGACGATCCGGGCTGCGACCCCGAGGTCCTGAGCCGCACGTACGACTATTTCCAATACGTGAACGCCGCCGTCTCCGGCTGGCGCGGGGTGTACCGGCGCGAGATCCGGCCGCTCCTCTCGACGAGCCGGGAGAGCACGCTGCTCGATATCGGCTCGGGCGGCGGCGACGTCGCCAGGGCGCTCGCCCGCTGGGCGGCCCGGGACGGCCTGCTCCTCACAGTGACCGCGATCGACCCGGATGCCCGCGCCCACCGCTTCGCGACCGCCCGGCCGCCGCTGCCCCGGCTGACCTTCCGGCAGGCGCTCAGCTCCGACCTCGCCGACGAGGGAGCTCGCTTCGATGTCGTGGTGTCCAACCACGTGCTGCATCACCTCACGGGCGCGCAGCTCGGCGGCCTGCTCGCCGACTGTCAACGGCTCGCGGCGCCCGGCGGCCGGGTGCTGCTCGGCGACATCGAACGCAGCACCTTCGCCTACGTCGGCTTCGGCCTCGGCACCTGGCCGCTCTTCCGCGACTCGTACATCCGCGCGGACGGTCTCACGTCCATCCGCCGCAGCTTCACCGCGCCGGAACTGCGCGCGGTCGTGCCGCCGGGCTGGGACGTGGTGCGGGAGCATCCGTCCCGCCTGCTGCTGCGCTGGGACGGCCCGGGCGCGGAACTTCCGCCGTTGCGCGGGTGGTCCGCCACCCGCGCAACGGAGCAACGCCCGCGCCCGGCGAGGTTGGGCGCTGAGGCGAGCGATGGGCAGCGGATGCGGGACGTCATCGTGGTCGGCGGGGGTCCCGTCGGGATCCTGCTCGCGGGGCTCCTCGCGGTGCGCGGCCTCGACGTCGAGGTGCTCGAGCGGCGCGCGGAACCGTCGCGGCGGTCGCGAGCCATCGGCATCCACCCGCCGTCGATGCGCGCCCTCGAGGAGCTCGGCCTCGCCGACGCCGTCGTCGAACGCGCGGTGCGGATCCGTGGCGGCGAGGTGCGCTGCGACGGGCGCGCCCTGGGCCGCTTGACGTTCCGCGAAGCGGCCGGGCAGCATCCGTTCGTCGTCTCGCTGCCGCAGTACGAGACCGAAGCGCTGCTGCGCGCCCGCTTCGACGAGCTCAGCCCCGGCCGGTACCGGTCTGGTGTAACGGTCACAGATGTCCGCGACCGCGGCGACCGCGTCGAGCTCGAGGTCGAGGAGGCCGGAACGGCGACCGTACTCGAGGCCCGCTACGTCGTCGCCGCGGACGGCGCCCGCAGTGTCATCCGCGCACTCGCCGGCATCCGCGGCATCAAGCGCGGCGGTGGAGACACCTATCTCATGAGCGACTACCCCGCCGGAGAGCAGGCCGCCGAGCAGGCGGTGCTGTACTTCGAGCGCGGCGGCGTCGTCGAGTCATTCCCGCTCCCCGGCGGGCGGCGGCGCTGGGTCGCGATGACATCGTCCCTGCAACCGGATGCCTCGAGCCACGACCTCGCCGCGATCGTCGAGTCCCGCACGGGCGTGGTCCTGCCCTCGTCCGGGGCGTCGGTGAGCGCGTTCTCGGTGCAGCAGCGGCTGGCCGAACGTCTCGTCAGCGGACGCATCGTGCTCGTCGGCGACGCGGCGCACCAGATCAGCCCGATCGGCGGCCAGGGCATGAACCTCGGCTGGCTCGACGGACTCCTGCTCGCCCCGGCGCTCGCGCTCGCCATCAGGGAACCGGGCACCGCGGCATCCGTGCTCTCCGACTATGACCGTCGCCGCCGCCGGAGCGCCCGGATGGCTGCCCGGCAGGCCGGCTTCAACATGATGATGGGCCGGCCGGCCACGGGGCTGCGGCTGCGGCTCCGCAACGGACTCGTGCGCACCCTCGCCGTTCCGCCGGCGAGCGCCGTGCTCGCGAGCGCCTTCACGATGCGCTGGCTGTAGCCCGCACCACCCGGCCCGCGCCACCGACCGCGCTCCCGAGTTATGCCCGGGGCTGGCGGGGGAGGATCGTGACCGAGCCCAGGAGGGCCGGGGTGATCGGGGTCGAGGCGACCGTGCCGGCCTCGCGGTCGGGGGCGAGGCCGAGAACGGTCCCGAGCACGGAGATCGCCGCCGCCGCTGACCAGGCCTGCGGGCGGCAGGCCGCGGGGTAGGGAACCGCGACCGGGAATTCTGCCGCGGAGTCCCCGGAGTGGAGCTCCGGCATTCGGTAGCCGAAGGATTCGGCGGCCGCGAGCAACCCGTCGATCAGGATGCCGGCCTCGGCGCCGAACCCGGCGCGGCCCAGCCCGTTGATCGCGATCGCGGTGTCGTGGGTCCAGACCGAGCCGCCGTGGTAGCTCAGCGGCCAGTATCCGGTCGAGTCGGTCGACATCGTCCGCAGCCCGAAACCGGAGTTGAGCTCGGGGGAGACGAGCCGGGCGGCGACGAGCGCCGATTCCTCGGCGTTGAGCAGGCCGGTGCCGAGCAGGTGGCCGATGTTGCTCGTGACCGTGTCGACCGGGCGCTTGTGCGCGTCGAGCGCGACCGCCGGGTAGCGTCCCTCGGGAGAGTCGATCCAGAAGGATGCCCGGAATCGGGCCTGCAGGTTCGCCGCCCAGGTGCGCCACTCGGCCGCGCCGGGGCGACCGAAGGCCTCGAGCAGCTCGGCGCCGCCGATCGCAGCCTGGTAGGCGTATGCCTGCACCTCGCAGAGAGCGATCGGCCCCTCGGCGAGGGAGCCGTCCCGCCACTGGATCGAGTCGCCGGAGTCCTTCCAGCCCTGGTTGGCCAGGCCGTGCCCGGTCTCGTCGACATAGGAGAGGAACCCGTCGTCGTGGCTGTCGCCGGAGTCGCGCATCCAGCCGAGTGCCGCCTCGAGGTGGGGCAGCAGGGCCACGACCTCGGCGTCGGGCAGGCCCCAGTGCCAGGCGTCGTTCAGCAGGCAGATCCACAGCGGCGTGGCGTCGACCGTCCCGTAGTAGAGCGGCGGCAGGTTCAGGCTCTCGCCGGGCATCGAGAACGCGCCCGGCCTCAGCTCGTGCATGATCTTGCCCGGCTGCTCGGCCGTTTCGGGGTCGGAGACGGTGCCCTGCAGGCTTGCGAGCAAGCGGAGTGTCGAGCCGGCGATGTCGGTGCCGAGCGGCAGCAGGAACCGCGCCGCCCACAGCGAGTCGCGCCCGAACAGGGTGAAGAACCACGGCGCTCCTGCGGCGAGGAACGGCTCATCGGGCCGAGCCGTCGTCGCCATCCGCAGCCCGCTGAGGTCATCGAGGGCGCGCTGCACCCAGCGGCCGAGCCGGGCATCGCCGGAATGCACGGTCACGCCATCCCACTCGGGCAGGCCCTCGGCCGCCTGCACCACGGTTGCACGGTGCTCGACGTCGACGGTCCATTCCACGGTCGCGGTGCCGTGCGCGGGCACTTCGACCGCCCAGCTCGCCGCGACGACCGGTGCGGCGGCATCCGTCCCGGCTCGGTGCGCCCCGCCGGCGGCCGACGCGGGTGTCTGGGCGAGTGTCGCGTCGCTGCCGAACCGAAGCACGGCCGTCACGCTCGGCGTCGACAGGCGGATGCCGTCGGCAAGGGTCTCGAGGTCGACGACGGGCGTCTCCGGCAGGTCCTCAGTCGGGAACGCGCGCCGGCTCTCGGGGTCGGCGAGCCCCGCCTTGACGGTCTGCATGTCCGAGAAGTCGGGGTGGACCCGCAGGGCGATCGTGGTCGAGACCGTGTGGCCCAGGCCCGAACGGATCGTGATGCGTTCCCGCATCCGCCCGGCGCTCAGGGTCCGCGTCACCTCGAGCCGCAGCCGCGGGTCGGCGGTGGCGTCGTCGAGGTGCCGAAGCAGCGAGGTGAAGGTCACTTCGCCCGAACCGCGCCCCGCCTGGGCGATCGCCTCGCCGTGTGCCCCGTCGACCGAGACGTCCCAGCCAGAGAGCACGCGGGTGTCCGCGTGGTACAGGCCGTGGATCGGCAGTTCGGTGCGCCCGTCGGGACGTGACCACGCCTGGGTGGGTGCGGCGAGGACGATGGTCGAATCGTGGAGCAGCGGCTGGACCGGGTGGTCGCCGGCGGGCTGAGTGGGCACGGGCGTCGAGATGAGGGACTGGGAAAGCATGAGGAAGGAACGACTCCTGGGTTGAAGCGGATGTCCACAGGGGGACGGGGAAGGTGGGCCGGCCGGCCGGGACTTACTCCTTGACGGCGCCGTCGGTGGTGTTCATGATCCGTTTCTGGAAGATGAAGAACATCACCGCGACCGGGATGGTCATGATCGCCGCGGCGGCGAGTTTGAGCGGATACTGGGTGCCCTGGCTGAGCTCCCCGGAGGCGAGCGAAGCGACGCCCTTGGTGAGCGTGGTCAGTTCAGGGGACTGGGTGGCCACGATGAAGTGCGAGAGCTCGTTCCACGATCCCTGGAAGGACAGGATGATGATCGTGATCAGGGCGGGCCTCGCCATCGGCAGCACGATCGACCAGAACACCCGGAAGGTGCCTGCCCCGTCGATGCGGGCCTGTTCCTCGACGCTCGCGGGGATCGATTCGAAGAAGTTCTTCATGATGAAGACCCCCGCCGCATCGGTCAGGAGCGGCACGATCATGCCGACGTAGGTGTCGTAGATGCCGATCTGGTTGATCACGAGGAACTTCGGGATCAGGAGCACGACGCCGGGCACGCTCATCACGGCGATCAGTCCGGCGAAGATGACCGTCCGGCCGCGGAACTGCAACCGGGCGAGGGCGTAGCCGGCGAGCGAGTTGAAGAACACCCGTCCGAGCGTGACGAAGATCGTGACGATGGCGGAGTTCTTGAACCAGACCGGGAAGTCCGAGTTGAGGAACAGCTTCTGGTACGCGGCGGTCGACCAGGTCTGGGGGAGCAGCGAGATGGGATTGCTCGCCGCCTCGACGTCCGTCTTGAACGAGGTCGCGACCTGTATCAGGAACGGGGCGATGTAGATGATCGCGAGCACGGTGAGGATCGCGTACATCAGCGACCGGCCGGCGACGGCGCGGGTGGGGAGCTTTTCGCGGCTGAGCGCACGGAGTTTGCGGGATGGGCTGACCGTGGGCGCGCTCATCGTGACTCTCCGGACGTCGTCGTCGATGCGGGTGTGGCCGTGGCCGCCAGGGCGACCGCTGAGGCGGGATTCGTGAGGTAGGGCCGCATCCTGCGCTTCGACACCGGCCGTTCCCGCAACACCCAGCGCTGGAAGAGCGTGAAGAACACGATGATCACGAAGAGGATGAACGCGATCGCGGCGCCCTGGCCCCATTCCTGGTTGTTGAACGCCGACTGGTAGGACAGGTAGGCGGGCGTGAGCGTGGTCTTGCCGGGTGCGCCCTTGGTGCCGGTGTAGATCTGGTCGAAGACCTGCCAGCTGCCGATCAGGCCGAGGGTGAGCACGGTGAACAGGGTCGGGCGCAGCTGGGGGAGGGTGACCTTCCAGAACCGCTGCCAGCCGTTGGCGCCGTCCATCATCGCGGCTTCGGTGACCTCGCCGCTGAGGTTCTGCAGTGCCGCGATGAAGAGCAGCATGAACGTGCCGCTCGTGGTGAACACGGCCATCAGGATGAAGGCCGTCATGGCGACCGAGGGGCCGGCGAGCCAGTCCCACCAGGAGACGCCGAGGAAGGATCCGTCCGTGAGCGCGGCGGGGCCCTGGGTCACCCCGAAGAGCTGCAGGAAGTTGTGCAGGATGCCGCTCGGGTCGTTGAACCAGTTCGGCCCGTTGATGCCGATGAACGAGAGCAGCTTGTTGATGGCGCCCGTCGAGCTGAACAGGAACAGCCAGAGCACGGTGATCGCCACCGAGCTCGTCACCGACGGAAAGTAGAACGAGGTGCGGAAGAAGCCTCGGCCGCGGAGGATCTGCCGGTTGACGAGCACGGCGAGCAGGAGGGAGAGGGCGGTCTGGATCGGGACGACGAGCACGACGTACCACGCGTTGTTGCGCAGTGCCGTGCCGAAGTCCTGTTCGGCCAGGCCGCCCCCGTTCAGCAGGGTGGAGTAGTTGTCAAAGCCGACGAACTTCACGTTGCCGCCGAAGGGGCTGCCGCGGCCTCCCCAGTCGGAGAAGCTGACCCAGAGCGCCATGAGCACAGGGACGACGAGGAACATCCCGAGCAGGATGATCATCGGGGCGGTGAAGAGCCACCCCGAGGCGGCCTCGCCGCCCCGGATTCCGGAGCGGCGAGACGTGCGTGCGGGCTTCGACATGTCGAACTACTTCAGCAGCGCTTCGAGGTTCTTCTGGGCGGCGTCGAGGATCTGCTGGGGATCGCCCGTCTTGAGGGACTCGAGCTTGGAGTTCAGCTCGGTCACGACATCCGCTGAGCCCTTCGCGGTGGGCGTGCCGACGGCGTAGTCAGCACCGTTCAGGAACGGGACGAGCACCGGGTTGGCGGCCTTCCAGTCGGACGCGGCGGACTTGATCGACGGCATCGGGCCGAAGGCCGTTGAGAAGGCCAGCTGGGAGTCCTTGCTGGTCAGCTGCTCGACGAGCTTGAGCGCGGCGGCCTGGTTGGGGCTGTCCGTTGCGATGCCCCAGCAGTTGGTGAACTGCATGGTGCCCTTGCCGGCGGGGCCGGCCGGAAGTTCGGCGACCGTGTACTTCACGCTCGGGTAGTCGCTGGACATGGCACCGGTGATCCAGTTGCCCTCGATCGTCATGGCTGCGAGCTGCTTGCCGAAAGCCTCGCCGCCCCAGCCGGCTCCGACGTCCTTCGCGTACTTCATCACGCCGTCGTTCAGGAGCTTCTTGACCTCGGTGAGACCGGCGACGGCCTCTGCGCTGTTCGCGGTGGCCTTGGAGCTGTCCTCGTTCATGAGGTTGCCGCCGGCCTGCGCCATGAAGGCGCCGGCGCGTGCGTATTCGCCGCCGATGGCGAGGCCGACCTGGTCGGGCGTGGTCAGCTTCTTGGCCACGGTTTCGAGCTGGTCCCAGGTCGTGGGGATGTCGGCGTCGGTGAGTCCGGCCTTCGCCCAGGCATCCGTGTTGATCACGAGGCCGAGCGTGGAGAAGTCCTTCGGCGCGCAGTAGAACTGGCCGTCGTAGGTGAAGGACTTGACGAGGCTCGGGTAGAAGTCGTCCTTGTTGGCGAGGCTGTCGCCGTAGGCGAGCAGGGAACCGTTCGACGCGTAGCCGGCGAGGGCATCCGTCGACAGGTAGAACACATCGGCCGGCTTCTTGGCCGCGAAGCCCTGGGCGAGCTGCTGGTTGAGGTCGCTCGCGACGGAGACGGTGGCCTTCGTGCCGCTCGAGGAGGACCAGGATGCGACGGCCGCGTTGACGGCCTTCGTCTCGGCGTCGCCGCTCGAACCGATCAGGACGGTGAGGCTCTTGCTCGCGTCGCTGGTGAGCGCGGCGGCCGAGCCGGTCGAGCCGGACGTGGTGCCGCCGAAGCTTGAGCTGCAGCCCGTGAGGGCGAGCGCTCCGGCCATGGTCAGGCCGGCCCCGATCATCCAGCGGGAGGTGCGTCGTTGCATTTTCTTCTCCTAAAGTCGCGCCGCAGTGCGCGTTTGCTTGTGTGAGAACGACGATAGCCGGTTTTATTTGATCGATCAAACTTTTTCTTTGATCGATCTAATTCTGGGGTCGATCCGACGCGCTAGTCTGGTTTTATCGTTCCAGCCACGGGGCCTCGTGCCCGGGGCGCGAGGAGCACCGGCAGGGAGAGATCATGGGAGAATTCCCCACCGTCACGGACGTGGCGCGCGTAGCCGGGGTGTCCCGCCAGACGGTCTCCAACGTGATGAACACGCCCGGAATCGTGAAGGCCGATACCCGCGCCAGGGTCGAGGCGGCCATCAGTGCGCTCGGCTACCGTCCGCACGCCTCGGCGAGACGGCTGCGCACCCGGCGCAGCTCGACGATCGGCATCCGCCTCGACCCGATGATCGACGGCATCTCCGGCTCGGTACTCGACCGGTTCCTGCATGCCCTGACCGAGCAGGCCGATGCCAGGGGCCTGCGTGTGCTCCTGTTCACCGCCACGAGCCCCGAGGACGAGATCAGTCAGTTCCGGCGCCTGAACGACGGGGCGGATGTCGACGGTTTCGTCCTGACCTCGACGACCGCCGATGACCCGCGCACCGAGTGGCTGCTCGAGCAGGGCATCGCCTTCGTCACCTTCGGCCGGCCCTGGCGGAGCGACGACTTCACCGCGCCGCGCCACCCCTGGGTCGACGTGGATGGTTACTCTGGCCTGCACGCGGCGACCCGCGCGCAGCAGGACGCCGGTGCGACCCGCATCGCCTACATCGGCTGGCCGAGCCCGTCCGGCACAGGCGACGACCGTCGGCGCGGCTGGCACGACGCCATGCTCGAGCGGGGCGACGTCTCCGCGGAGGACCTCGCCCGCCTCGAGGTGGTCACGGCCGACGGAGTCGACCAGGGCGCGGCGGCCATGCAGCAGCTCGCCCGCACGGCCGGCGGCATCGACGCGGTGCTGTGTGCGAGCGACGCGCTCGCCCTCGGGGCGATGATCGCCAACCCGGCCCGGGTGCCGGTCACGGGGTATGACAACACGCCCATTGCGGCGGCGATCGGGCTCTCGAGCGTGGACCAGCCCGTCGACGAAGTCGCCGCCGCGGCCCTCGAGCTCCTCGCCGGCGAGTTCGAGGGGAAGTCCGGCGCGCCATCCGATCCGGCCCCGCCGCCCTTCCGGATGGTCACCCCGCGGCTCATCACCCGGCAGTTCGCGGCCATTCCCCGGGATTCGGTGCCCGTGAACGCCCTCGTCAGCGAGGTCTCGCGCTGAGTTGCGGACAAAGCACCGTCCTGCCTGCCGCGCCGTGCAGTTGAATGGGGGAGTGATCCCTGCACCGAATCCCGCCGCGCTCCCGGCGAAGAGCCTCGTCCTCATCCCGCTCCTGCGAGCAGACCTCGAAACGGCGCACTATTCCGTGGCGACCCTGAGCGGACTCTGGGGCCCCGAAGCGGATGCCGCGCTCCGCCGCAACCAGCGGGTCCCCGCCCTGCGGGCCCTCGCGGCCCTTCGCGCCAGGCTCGGTCGCGAGGAGCCGTCGGCGATCCTCGCGCAGCTCTTCGTGCTCGGACTCCCGGTGACGCGCGGCGCGCTGTCGGCGGCGCTCCCGAGCCTCGGGACGGCAGGTGCCGTCGCGCTCGGGCTCGTCGCCCTCGTCGGTGAGGATGACGAACCCCGCGCAGAACCCGGCGCAGAACCCGGCACAGAACCCGGCGCCGACGAGAACACCCTGCTCCGCCCGCTCGTCGAGCTCCGCCCGTACAGCTTCGTGGACGCCCACGGGGCCGGCAGCTGGTGGATCGCCTCCGACCTCGGCGAGCTCGTACTCGGGCACGCGCTCGGCGAGAGCCATGTGCTCGGCGTCGGCGGGGCATCCCTCACCCTGAGCGGCCTGCTGCTGCCGAACCCGGTCGACACCGCCCTCGACCTCGGTACCGGCTGCGGGATCCAGGCCCTGCACGCCTCCCGCCACGCCAGACGCGTCGTCGCGACCGACATCTCCGAGCGTGCTCTCGAGCTCGCCGCCCTCAACGCCGCACTCAACGGCGTGACCAACATCGAATTCCGGCTCGGCAGCCTGTTCGAGCCGGTCGCGGGCGAGCGCTTCGACCACATCATCTCCAACCCGCCGTTCGTGATCACGCCGCGGGCAGAGGGCGTGCCGAGCTACGAGTACCGCGACGGCGGCCTCGTCGGCGACGCCCTCGTCGAGTCCGTCGTGCGCGGAGCCGCCGAACACCTCACCCCGACCGGCGTCGCCCAGCTCCTCGGCAACTGGGAGTACCGCGCAGGCCAGGACGCCTTCGACCGCCTCGCCGACTGGCTCACCCCAGCCGCTGCCTCCGTCGACGCGAACCAAATCGACGGAGATTTTGCCGAAAAGACACCGGGGAAGCCGTCTTCGGCCCCTGCGGAGGGCGAATCTCCGTCGAATTCGTCAGGGCCCGCGCCGGCGCTCGACGCCTGGATCATCGAGCGCGAGGTGCAGTCGCCCGAGCTCTACGCCGAGACCTGGATCCGCGACGGCGGTACCCGGCCGGGCACGGCCGACTTCGACCGCCTCTACGATGCCTGGCTCGACGACTTCGCGGCGCGCGGCGTGACGCAGGTCGGCTTCGGCTACCTGCTGCTCCGCCGCCCGGACACCGCCCGGCCCGCGGCGGTTCCGCGGTTGCGGCGCCTCGAACGCCTGCACGGCGGCCTCGGTCACAACCCTGACGGCATCGGCAGCCACCTCGCGGCCTGCCTCGCCGCCCACGACTGGCACGCGGCCCTCCCGGATGACGACCTGGTCTACGCGACCTTGACCGTTGCCTCCGACGTCACCGAGGAACGCCACTTCTGGCCCGGCCAGGAGGACCCGACCCTGCTCACCCTGCACCAGGGAAGTGGATTCGGCCGGTCGGTGTCGCTCGACACCGCGCTCGCCGCACTCGTCGGGGCCTGCGACGGCGAACTCGCGGTCGGCGCGATCGCCGGTGCGCTCGCCGAGCTACTCGAGGTCTCCGAACGCGACCTCACCGCCGAGCTCCTCCCGCGCGTGCGCGAACTCCTCGACGACGGCTTCCTCCTCCCGCCAGAACTGCTCGCCTGACCCGGTCCCGACGTACCCGCCGGCGGCAGGCGACCGCCCGAACCGACCCCTGCGGTAGTTTGGAACCAACCGGATTCGTTCGGAGAGGAGGACGTGAGTGACACCCGACGCGCGGAACGCCATGAAACGTCGCACCTTCCTCATCGGAGTCACGGGTCTCTCGACCCTCGTTCTCACCGCGTGCGTGTCCCCGGCCCCGCGGCCGAGCGCATCCGCCACCGCTACGTCGACCCCCGCACCGACGCCCACCGTCTCGCCCGTGCCGAAACCCGCGCAGATGCGCCGCACCTCCTGGTCGGCCGACCCGTTCGCCCGCGGTTCGTACAGTTTCGCCGCCGTCGACTCCACGCCCGAGCAGCGCACCGCGCTCGCCCAACCCGTGCTCGACCGGGTCTTCTTCGCCGGCGAGGCCACCTCGACCGGCGCTCCGGGAACGGTGCAGGGCGGCCGCGACTCCGGTCTTCGCGCGGCCCGCGAGATCATCGCCGCCGCAGCGCCCGGCGAACGCATCGCCGTGATCGGGGCGGGCATCGCCGGGCTCAGCGCCGCGCGCATCCTCAAGGACGCCGGTTTCGACGTCGTCCTCGTTGAGGCTCGCGACCGCATCGGCGGCCGCATCGACACCGTCAGCGACAAGAAGTGGCCCTTCCCTGTCGAGCTCGGCCCGTCCTTCGTGAGCCACAGCGACACAACGTCCCTCGACGAGGAATTCACCCGCCTCGGCATCGCGACCACCCCCTTTCCGAGCGCGAGCGAGACCCGCACCAATGCCGGAATCGTCGTCGCGGTGCCCGACACCGGCGAAAAAGCCGTTGCGACCGCGCTCGCCTGGGCCACGAAACAGGCCAGTGACATGTCCGTGCAGGGCGCGCTCGACGGCTCGGGCGCGAGCACGCTGTCCACAGCGGATGCCGGTGACGGTGTTTCCGCGGCCGACTGGCTCGAATTCCGGGTCGCGACCGTTCTCGATATCGACGCGGGCGCATCCGTCGACCAGCAGTCGGGCTGGTACACGAGCGCGGACGCCGGAGCGAACGAGGACCGGATCGTGCTCGGTGGATATGCCCACCTGCTCACCAAGGCGGCAGAGGGCATCGACCTGCTCGACTCGAGCGTCGTCACCAAACTTGCATACACCGACACCGGCGTGAGCCTGCGTCTGGGCACGGGGGAGTCGCTCTCCGCCGACCGCGTGCTCGTCACCGTTCCGCTCGGGGTGCTGAAGTCCGGGGTGCTCGAATTCGACCCCGCGCTGCCCTTCGCGCACCGCGGCGCGATCGCCGACCTCGGCATGGGCACGCTCGACAAGGTCTGGCTGCAGTTCGACGAGCCGTTCTGGAGCACGACCGCGCCGCTGTGGACCACGGTCGGTGGGGACGAGGACTTCCGGGTCTGGATCAACATGATGCCGCTCACCGGGGAGCCCGTCCTGGTCGGACTCGTCGCCGGGGACACGGCGCTCCGGCTCGCCGGGACCGACGACGCCACGGTGCTTGCCGCCGCGCTGCGCGGGCTGACCCCGTTCTACGTGCCCCCGACGCCGAGCCCCACGCCGACACCCGCGCCCTGACGAACCCCATAAAGTCAATCCCGAGTATTTCTCACCAAACGGTGTAAGCTATGCCCAATGTCTAGTCGCTGAAGATTCCCGGGGCGAGCCGGGACTTCATGCAGGTGCGGTCCGCCGTTGTGCAGCTCCCCAAGGTTTAGTCGTTCCCGGGTTGGTGTTGCCGATGGCTGCCAATTGGGTGGGTTGCGTGCAACGGTCGTAAGACCCAGCAATGTACACATGTCGTGCCGTCGGCCACCCGAGCGCGGTCGCGGCTTCGGTGCCCCGCCACAGTCGCGACTGCAGTTCCCCTGTTTGACCGCGTGATTGATCGTGCCTCATGGAAACCCTGCTGGACCAAGAGCTGGACAGCCTGCTCGACTTCGATTCCGACCTCGCCTGCGAGGGTTCCCACCATGGCCGCGGCCTGAGCGGCCACCATCCGACCGCGCCCGGTGCCTACATGGTCATCTCGCCGTGCTGCGGCCCGAAGGTCGTGCAGTGCTCCCCGCGGGTGATCGCCATGCAGCACTCCGGCGTGCTCTACTGCGGCGCCTGCCGCAGCGAACACCTCACCGTGGAATACACCTTCATCCCGCTGTAGGCCGTTCCGCCCACTCCCTTCCGCTGTAGCATGCGAGGGCGCAGTTCGACCGCGCAACCGGATGCCGAGGGGAACCAGCCATGATCGCACTCACCGGAGCGACGGGGCTCGTCGGCGGCCTCGTTCGCGACCGCCTTGACGCGGCAGGAACGCCCACCAGGCTCATCGTGCGCTCGACCGCGCGGCTCGCGCGGCAGCATCCGGATGTCTGGACCGCCGGCTACGGCGATGCCCAGGCCCTCGCCCCCGCCCTCGCCGGGGTCGACACCCTGTTCATGGTGTCGGCGTCCGAGAGCGCCGAGCGGGTCACGGAGCACTGCACCCTGATCGACAGCGCCGTCGCCGCCGGAGTCGAGCGGATCGTCTATCTCTCGTTCCTCGGCGCCGATCCGCACGCCGAATTCACCCTCGCCCGCGACCACGCCGCAACCGAGACGCACCTGCGGGCGAGCGGCCTCGCATTCACCTTCCTGCGCGACAACTTCTACCACCGGCTGATCGCGCAGATGTGCGGCGCCGACGGCGTCATCCGCGGGCCCGGAGGCGAGGGCCGCATCGGCTCGGTCGCGCACACCGACGTGGCGGATGCCGTCGCGGCCGTCCTCGGCGGCGGCTCTCGTCACGACGGGGAGACCTTCACCCTCACGGGACCGCGCGGCTGGAGCCTGCGCGACGGCGCCGCGGAGCTCGCCCGGGTGACCGGGCGGCCGATCCGCTACGAGCGCGAGACCGAGCCCGAGGCGTGGGCGTCCCGCGCTCACTACGGCGCGCCGGACTGGGAGGTCGCGGGCTGGATCTCAAGCTATCTCGCGATCGCGTCCGGCGTGATGGATGTCGTGACGGACGACGTCGAACGCCTCACCGGGCATCCGCCCCAGGACCTGCCAGAGTACCTGCGCGCCACCCCCGACGCCTGGGCCCACCTCCGCCCCTAACCCCCGGCCATTACCCTTCAGCCCTGGGGCTTGAGGCCCCGCCAGCCGCGGGACGACCAGGTCAGCATGGCCGCGATCCCGGTGAAGAGCGCGACGGCGACCACGCAGTACAGCACCGTCTCGAGCGGGCCGCTGACCTGCTTCGGGTCGAGGAAGAAGTAGGGATACCAGCGCACCAGGGCGCCCCGGATCAGGGTGAACGCGCCCCAGATGCTCGGGACGACCATGACCCAGGCGAGCGTCGTCCATGGCAGCCGGGCCTTGCCGGTGTCGGTGAGCCAGTCGACGAGCGCGATCCCGGGGATCCAGAAGTGCAGCAGCTGCGTCGACCACGGCACCTCCATCGTGTACGCCCGCGACGAGGACTGGATCACGATCGCGAGGAACACGATGCCCGAGACGATCATGTAGGTCGTGACGAGCAGCCGGATCCAGTCGAGCCAGGGCGGGTCGACCTCCCGGCGAAGGGCGACGATCCCCGCGGCGATGAAGACACCGACCGCGGCGATGGCGCTCTGCACGGTGAAATAGCTGAAGTAGTTGTACACAATAAAGCTCTTGAAACCGAGGATGTAGCCGAAGTACCCGAGCAGTGCGAGCACCTCGGCGCCGGCCAGAACGAGCCGGACGATGCCGACGATCCGCCGTCGCGGGGAGTGAAGCGGGGAGCGAAACGGAGAGCGATCCGGGGAGCGCCGGCCCAAGCGCATCAGGGAACGCCTCGCCGAGCCCGGGCGCGCCAAGAGCACCGCGGCGAGCGACCCGGCCGGGTCGTCGGTGCGGGCGGGACGATCTGCACGCGCGCACATGCTTCAACGCTACGCCAGCGGGCAGGTCACTCGATCCGAAAGCCGTCGTCCCCGCGGTCCGGCATGTCCTCGACGTGCACGGTGTCGACCTGGGCAGAGGGCGGCCCGTGCCGCAGCCAGTCGAGCATCCGGTCGACGGATGCTGCCGGCCCCTCCACCTGCACCTCGACCGAGCCATCCCTGTGGTTGCGCACGAATCCCGCGAGCCCGAGTCGCCGGGCCTCTGCCTGCGCGTAGTACCGGAACCCCACGGCCTGGACCATCCCGCGCACCACCGCCTGTTTGCGAACCATCCCCCCAGTGTGCCCCCGATCCGGTTCCCTGTCCCGATCGGGGGGACGCCGGAATACAGCGCTCTTGCTACCGTGGGAGCGCTGAGCCGACCGAGGCCAGGCTGGGGAGTCACGTGAGCTGGACTACCGCACTGATCACGCCCGCATTGCCCGATCACCCGCTCTTCGTGTTCGCGGCCTATTTCGCCGTCGTGCTCCTGAGCGTCGCCCTGCCGTTCGCGGTGTCCCTCGTGCTCTACGAGGTCCTCCAGCTCTGGGCGGTTCGGCGCCGTGAGCGCGCAGAGCCCGACCTGCGGGCGCTCCTACTCACCGTCCTCGTCGCGGTGGCACTCGGCGTCATCGGCGTGCTGCTCCTGAAATTCGGCCTCACCGGCGCCCCGCCCGCGTCCGGCACGGCCGCGAGTCTCGGCGGGCTCGCCGCACGGCTCCTGATCGTGTTCGCGCCCCTGGCCGTTCTCGTCCTGGTGCTCCGCACCCTGATCGCCCTCCGCCGCTGACCGCTGCCGCTGACCGCTGCCGCTGACCGCATCGACTCAGCGGCACGCCCGCGGATGCCGCCGCCCTAGACGACGGGGACCGGTGCGGTTATCGTGCCCAGATCACCCGGCACCCGCCGCGTGAACCTGCCAGAAACCGAAACGGAGCTGAGATGGACGCATTGACCGCACCGGAACGAGCCGAGGTCGAGCGAGCGAACGAGTCGGGCCTGCGTCCGGTCGTGTTCGTTCACGGGCTCTGGCTGCTCTCGAGCAGCTGGGACCGCTGGCGCGGCCGCTTCGAGGCCGCCGGCTACACAAGTATCGCCCCCGGCTGGCCCGACGACCCCGAGAGCATCGAGGAAGCCAAGCGCGACCCCGACGTCTTCGCCCACAAGATGATCGCCCAGGTCACCGACCACTACCTCGACGCCATCAACGACCTCGCGATCAGACCCGCCATCGTCGGGCACTCCTTCGGCGGGCTGATCGCCCAGCGCCTGGCCGGTGAGGGAGTCTCCGCTGCAACGGTCGCGATCGACTCCGCACCGTTCCGTGGCGTGTTGCCGCTGCCGGCATCCGCCCTGAAATCGGCGTCACCGGTGCTGCTCAACCCGGCGAATGCCGGGCGCGCCGTCTCGCTCACCTTCGAGCAGTTCAGCTTCGGCTGGGCCAACGCCCTCGATACCGACGAGGCGCGCGCCCTGTACGACACCTATCACGTGGCCGCATCGGGCGTGCCGCTGTTCCAGGCCGCGACCGCGAACCTGAACCCGTTCACCGAGGCGCGGGTCGACTCGAAGAATCCCGAGCGCGGGCCGCTGCTCATCATCGCGGGGGACAACGACAACACCGTGCCGCTCGCGATCTCGCACGCGATCTACAAGCAGCAGAAGAAGAACCCGGGTCTGACCGAGATCGTCGAGGTGCCGAACCGGGGTCACTCGCTCACGATCGACCACGGCTGGGAGGAGGTCGCCGACCTCGCCATCGACTTCGTCAAGAAGCACGACTAGAGCAGGCGGGCGCGCGAGCGGGGGCAGCGGCTCAACAGGGGCGGCGGCTCAAACGGGGTGGGGCGGCGGATGCCGCGGCTCGCTAGTATCGATCCGGGGGAGCAATCATATGGTCGACAAAAGCACAATCGATCCGGGCAGTATCGACGACGGCCGCGTCGAAAACGAGGGCATGCGCCGCCGGTTCGCCGCGCAGGCCATCATCGACAAATTGCTGCGCCAGCAGGGTGCCCACCCGCGTCGCACCCGTCTCGCCCGCTTCCTCGGTCGTTCCCCGCTCGGCGGCAATGCCCTGGGCTGGTACCGCGGCGCGCAGGGAGAGCTCGCCGTCGGCGCACTGCTCGCCCAGCTGCCTCCGGAGTGGGCGGTCTTCCACGGGCTCCCCGTCGGGGTGAACGGCTGGGACATCGACCACGTCGTCGTCGGCCCCTGCGGCGTCGTCACCATCAACACCAAGCAGCACCGCCGTGCGGGGGTGCGGGTCATCGGCGAGAACGTCATCGTCGGGGACCGGGCGGTGCCCTACCTCGAACACGCGGCCTTCGAGGGCGAACGTATCGACACGCTCCTGCATGCCTACCTCGACTTCACCGTCCCGATCCACCCCGTGCTCGCGTTCGTCGGGCCGAAGGGTGTCGTCCGCATGGGCCCCGAGAACTCGGTCACAGTGCTCGACGCCGCCGACCTCGTGTCGTGGCTGACGGCCCTGCCGCGCGTGCTCACGCCGCTCGAACGGTTCCAGGTGATCGCGCTGCTCGACGATCCCGCGAGCTGGGCCGAAACCGTGCCGGTCGGCACGGGCGACGGCCTGATGGAGCGCTTCACCGTGCTCGACAACCAGATGCGGTCGGCGAGGTTGCAGCGCCTCGTGCTCGCCCCCCTCGAGGTCGTCGTCGGGCTCGGCGTCTCCGCCTACCTGGCCGCGAACCTCGGGATCGTCCTGGTCGGCGCTTTCTCCGGCTCGGGTCGCTGACTCCGCGGCTTCGCACTCACCGGTGATCGGCTGGGCGCCGCCCCAGGACGAGGTGCATCCTGCGTCACACCGCGTGTCCCGGGTGGGCAACCCGCACACAATGCTTCATATACACCCCATAACTTAACGAATGGAGCAATCCGTCTAGGATACTGGCGTAGCCTTGTTCCCACGGCCTATCCACGGGCCCGGGGAGGAGTAAGCCGTGTACACCCGCGTTGAGACCAGCTCCGCGGTGCAGCAGCTTGCGATCGGCCTTCACGACCCCGCCCGTGATCGACCCTGGGTCGTCGTCTCCTCACCGTTCGGAACAGCCATCCCCGAGATCGGCATCGATCAGCTCGCCACCCAGATCGGCGACGTCGCGCGCGTCTTCCTCGTGCAGACCGGAGAACTCACCCGGCAGCTCGGCGACCTGCTCCCCGCCCAATTCCAGGTCTACGGCAGCGCCGGCCGGTCATACCCCACCGGGCCGAACCCCTTCGCCGACCTGGCCAGGTCCCGCCTGCGCTTCACGCATGGCGACCCCCAGCACGCGACCGACCAACTCGTCACGGATGCCCTCGCTCACGCCCACCACGCCGGTCTCTTCGCGCTCGCCCCGGCATCCGTCATCACCGTCACCGGAACCGTCAAGGGCTTCATGCTGCACGGTTCCCGCGCCCTCGTCGAGCTCGATGACGGCGGCATGGCGACCATCTGGCAGGAACTCACCTACCCGCCCGTGCCGCTGGACTGGACCCTCTCGCCCGGCCAGCGCATCCAGGGCGCCCTCGATGCCCCGACCCACCGGCTCAATGTCGAGCTCAAACCGCCGACAACGGAGGTGATCGCCGAGCGCTACCCGCACGGCAGCGTCACCCTCGCCCTGGTGCAGAAGGTCAGCGCGCAAAAGGCCGTGCTCGCCCTGCACCCGCACCTCACGTTCACGATCACCCGCGCCGACATCTCGGCCAACCCGCGCGACCTCGTCGATACCCTGCTCTCCGAGGGCGACGTCGTGGCCGCGCGGGTCATGCACCTGCCGAGTGGCGCCCTGCACCTCGTGCTCAGCGACGTCGACGACGACGAGCCGGTGTTGCCGCCGCTCGCCGCCGTGCTCAACGGGCCGCCCTGGCTGCGCGAGAACCGCCCGCTGCTCCCGCTCGTCGAGGACGACGACACCGGAAGCGGCGACGACCTCGTCTTCGACCCGGCCATGTCCGCGAAGGGGCTTGCCGGGTTCGTTCGCGCGGCCGGCGCCGCTCTCGCCCAGGACGACCTGCACGGCGAGGCCGGTTTCCCCGACGCGCTTGCCGGTGCGCTCGCCGGTGCTGGCGCCGTGCGGCCATCGCCCGCCGACCTCGCCGCTCCCCGGCCGATCGTGCCGCGCCCGTTCCCCGGGCCCGGCCGCGTGCACGCCGTGCGCCGGCCGACACCCGCGACCGCGGGGT